>DAOVJH010000302.1 GCA_030673345.1 Pseudomonadota bacterium | reverse complement strand
CGGTCTCAGTGTTACTGTTGCTGATGGCCGCGTTCGTCTGGCGAAGGCGCACTGCGTCCGCTGGCCTCAGGAATACCCTGTATCGCAGTGTTGCCTTTATCATCATCCTGCGCTTCTTCATCCCGATGATGGCGATTACCAGTGATGGTTTATACAAGATATTTCTCGAACAGAAATACAATATCTCAAGGATCCACCTCGAACAGTCAGAGACCACCATCGCTCAACTGAACCAGGAAAATCAGGCGACTGATTACGAGGTCAGTGACAAGTCCTGGTATGAGCGACTGAACACCAGCATCAGTGAGGCGATCGATTCTATCAATGTGAACAAACGTGTCGAAGACCTGGAGAGAGAAGCTGAAGATCTGTCAAAACACATCATCAGTCTCATCGTGGTTTTCACAATGCAGACCATCCTTTTCCCGATAATATTTATCTGGCTCTCGATGAAGCTGATAAAAGCCAATTTTTCATTCCGCTTTGTCAGCTGATACAGACAAGCTGAAAAAATGCTGTATCTACCACGGTAACTGCCTGGATGGTTTTGGTGCTGCGTGGGCGGTTCGCCATGCACTGGGTGACGACGTTATCTTCCATAAGGGTATCCATCAACAGCCGCCGCCGGCAGTCGATGGGCGTGATGTTTTCCTGGTCGACTTCTCTTATAAAAAAGTGGTGCTGGAAGAGATGCTGGAAACGGCTGCCAGTATCACTATCCTCGATCATCATAAATCTGCCGAGCAGGACTTATCAGACCTGTTGCACAGCGGCAGGATAAACGGGCTGTTCGATATGAAAAAATCCGGTGCCATGCTGGCATGGGAATGGTTTCACCCAGCGCAGCAGCCGCCGGCACTCATCGAACATATACAGGACCGTGATCTATGGCAGTTCGAACTCGACGGCAGCAGAGAGATCAACGCAGCGCTGTCATCTTATGCTTTTGATTTCGATCAGTGGGATAAACTCATGGCCAGTGACAAGGACGGACTGGAAGCGCTGAGGCGAGATGGTGAAGCGATAGAGCGCAGGTTACAGGTAGAGATCGAGGCACTTATTAAAACCGGGGTAAGGCGGATGACTATCGCCGGGTATGATGTGCCGGTGCTTAACGCACCATTAGCCTATGTATCTGATGCTGGCCATATCATGTCGATCGGTGAACCTTTTGCGGCCTGTTACTGGGACCACCCTGATGGCCGTTCATTTAGCCTGCGTTCCAGCGAAGAGGGCATCGATGTTGCTGAAGTAGCTAAAGGGTACGGCGGTGGCGGTCATGAAAAAGCAGCGGGTTTTACGGTTGAAATCGGCTGGGAAGGGGATTAAAAAGAAAAAACTTTTTTGTCTGTATCGGTAATGCACTGAGAGGATTATTTTACCAAAAAAAACGGCGACCTCTTAGTCGCCGTAGTATCTGTCCAGGTAGTAGTTAATGATTTTAGATATTATCGTTTTCTTCTACACTAATGGTCCGAGCCCAAACAGCACCAGTACGACCATCGACATGCAAATTACCGCGTAAGTAAGCTTTCTTGTCTCGTCTTCCAACGGTTTCTTCTTTTCCATGTGGACCTCCTTATTTCTTCTCATTTATTGTTAGCTCTATAACTAACAGTACAATTGTACGTCCGATTCTTTTTAAAAGAAATGATTTCCGTCAATAAATTTCATGCTTTTTTTTAGTATGAATCCAAAGGTGTATCTTACGATTTATCACTATTAATTTTTATTTGCGCTATGGTTACCTAATCATAATTATTTTTTTTAAGCGGCTATCTTGCACGCAGTTTCGGAGGAAATCGTGATCAAATTAAAACATATCGTTAACGGAGCAGTGGTTTCTGAAATTGATATGACGGCTGGGGATTTTACTATCGGTCGTAACCACGGCAACAGCCTACAGCTCGATGGTGGTGATGTTAGTGGTGAACATGCGCTGCTCAAGGTCGTACCCAACAGTTATCTGCCTCAGCAGTTAGACCTTACGATAAAGGACCTGGGTAGCACTAATGGTACTTTTGTGAATAATATTGCTGTCAAAGTACAGGCGATCAAGCACGGTGATGCGATACGTATCTGTGATTATGAATACAGGGTGTATGATGACCAGTCGAATGTTGGTACGCAGACGGAGTATTCGGTACCCGATGATTGAGACACTGAGTTAAACATTATCAACAACAAAAAAGCCGGAAATGAATCCGGCTTTTTTGTTGTCATTTATACAGACAGATGACTACTTTTTTTCTTTATCCTGTTCCTGAGGCTGACTTGTTGCCTCTTGTTCCTTCTCTTTATTTTTGTCCTGATCATTTGTGTGATTTGGCGCTTCTCCGCCACAGCTACCGCAACAACCCATATCTTTATCCTCGTGAAATATTCTATATTGATGTGCATTCTAACGAAGTATGCGTTTCAAGTCCTTGATTTAACGCAATTCTGAACAATTTATTTTTGGTCCGATTACGCGCTTTCTGCGACGTCTTCATTCGCAAACGGATAATCGGTATAGCCTGTTTCATCACCGCCATAAAAAGTCACCTGGTCAGCCTGGTTTAGCTGCAGGTCATTCTTGTAACGATATACCAGGTCCGGGTTTGCAATGAATGGCACACCGAAGGCGATAAGGTCACTATCACCGTTTGCTATCGATGTCTGTGCGCGTTGTTTATCATAACCGTTGTTGGCCATATAGATACCTTCATAAGCGTCGCGCAGGGCGCGGTAGTCAACGGTTCTGGCGGCACCCATCATATCGCCTTCCAGCAGATGAATGTAAGCAAGATGGCGTTTGTTTAGCTGCCTGATGAAGTAATCAAAATGTGCCTGTGGATCGGAATCTGACATGCTGTTAAACGAATTTTCCGGGGTCAGACGTACGCCGACGTTAGTGCTATCCCAGGTTTCCAGTACGGCATCGATCACCCGGTTTAAAAGGCGCATACGGTTTTCTTCATTACCACCATATTCATCGGTGCGATGGTTGCTGCCATCGCGCAGGAACTGATCGATCAGATAACCATTGGCCGCATGTATTTCTACACCATCAAAACCGG
>DAOVJH010000056.1 GCA_030673345.1 Pseudomonadota bacterium | reverse complement strand
CACGACAAAGTCAAAAACAACGAAGTTAAAATACTGACGTCCTGCCCGGCCTGCCAACAGGGATTAGGGCGTTATACAGACGACACCGGCTTAAAGACCGACTACGTCGTTATCGAGATGGCAAACCAGATGTACGGAAAAAACTGGGAAAAGCAGTTTATTCAGAAAGCGAATGATGGTGGAATCGAGAAAGTTTTATTATAAAAAACAGGCAAAAAGAACAAACAACATAAAATGACTTAACCACAGAGACACAGAGCGCACAGAGTTTTTACTTTGTTAACAGCGCCTGCGGCGCAGTTAACAATATAAATTTTTTCTCTGTGCACTCTGTGTCTCTGTGGTTAAGTTTATAAATATATACTTGAATGTTTCGTGGACTAATAATCAGGCATTCTGCAACACGCCATCTTCGAGCGTATAAACCGAATCCATGCGCTCTGCAATTTTAAGATCATGGGTAACGATGACCAGTGACGTATTGTATTCTTTATTTAAATTAACGATAAGACCTATCGCCTGCTCGGCATTTTTCCTGTCGAGGTTGCCTGTCGGCTCGTCGGCCAATATACAGTCAGGTTTATGAATCAGTGCACGGGCGATCGCTGCACGCTGGCGTTCACCGCCGGACATCTCACTGGGTTTATGATGCACTCGTTTACTAAGTCCGACATCCGCTAGTACTTCGTCAGCTTTCTTTGTTGCCTGTTCGATCGAATCACCTTTGATCAGAAGCGGCATAGCAACATTCTCCAGTGCAGTAAACTCAGGCAGAAGATGGTGGAACTGATAGATAAAACCGAAATGTTCGTTCCTTACCGTGCAGCGCTGTTTTTCACTCAGCTGGTGAACATCCACATCATTCAGTAACACTTGCCCCTGCGTCGGCTTATCCAGACCGCCGAGAATATTTAACAGGGTGGTTTTTCCAGACCCGGATGAACCGATGATGGCCGATGTTTCTGCACGTTCCAGTGAGAACGAGATGTCTTTGAGCACATGCAGATCGTTGCGTACGCCATCATTAAAATCTTTTGATATATTTATTGCTCGTAACATGACTGATCCCTGCCCCCGGTTATTCATAGCGCAGGGCTTCTGCAGGCAGCGTACGCGATGCGCGCCAGGCAGGATAAATGGTTGCCAGTATGGTCACTGAAAATGCTGACAACGCATAAGTAATCACTTCACTGGCCTTAACATCGGCCACGATATCACTGATGTAATAGACATCACTGGGAAGAAAATCAGTACTGAACAGCTGTTCGAGCCAGGAGACTATCTCGAAAACATTGAGCGCAACAGGAACACCCGTACCCACACCGATCAGGGTGCCAAACAATCCGATGAATGCACCCTGTATTATGAAGATGATCATAATGCTTGATGGGCGCATGCCTAGCGCGCGTAAGATGGCTATATCTGATTCTTTATCTGTCACCGTCATCATCAATGTAGAAACGATGTTCAATGCGGCCACTGAAACCATCAGCAGCAGGATGATGAACATCACTGTCTTTTCTGTCTGCAATGCCCTGAAGAAGTTTTTATGCTGTTTCGACCAGTCTTTTACCCAGTAATCCTCGCCGAAATCATTTTCGATATCGCGAGTTATCCTGGGTGCATCGAACAGGTCCGTCAGTTTTAAGCGAACACCATTGACCTTATCTTTGAAACTGAACAGCTTAGATGCATCCTGCAGGTGGATATAAGCCATCGCAGAATCATATTGGTGCATGCCAACTTCAAATACACCGACCACCTTAAAACGCCTCAACCGGGGCATGACACCGACGGCGGTAATGCTGGCCTGCGGTGTGATGACGGTAATCCGGCCGCCCTCATAAACGCCGAGAGAATTAGCCAGCTCTCGTCCAAGGACGATGCCATACTCGCCTGCTTTTAGATCATGGAGACTGCCTGAGATCATCTTTGATTCGACCAGCGAGACCCTGGACTCCATCTCAGGCTTGATACCGCGTATCAGTGAGCCACTGACACGCCGACCATTCGACAGCATCACTTCTTTTCGGATATAGGGTGCGGCAGCGACCACCTCTGCATGGTTCTCGGCTTTTTCCAGAACGCTCGGCCAGTCACGCACATAACCATCATAACCGCTGATGGTGGCGTGTGAGGTCATACTCAGGGTACGGTCACGTAGCTCGTTGCCAAAACCGTTCATCACGGACAATACAACGATCAGTGCGAAGACACCCAGGGCAACACCCGCGATGGAAATAAAAGCAATAAAAGAGACGAAGTGGCTCTTACGTTTAGCACGGATATAACGTAAACCGATAAAAAGCTCTTTGGGTTGAAACATTTAAATATTAATCTTGTTTTTTATTTTATTGAGACAGTGCCGGCAGCAGAGATTATCAGGCCAGCCGCTGCGTAGATAATAATGTGATTTATCAGCTGTTACTATTTCTTCTTGATAAGGTTTTTTTGCTGCAGGTCTTTGATCAGCAGTTTCGTCAGATCAACGATGACCTCTTGAACAGATTCAGGTGCAAACGTGCGGCTGCGCGCTGACCAGACCAGCTCTTCTGATTCGACATCATACAGATTAGTCTCAAGCGTGTATGTTTCATGCGTGGTGTAGTAGCCCGGGTTATTTACATAACTGTTCACGTGTGGATAATAGCTATACAGACCACCATAATATCCACCACCGTAACCGACGCCGTAACCACCACCGTACGCATATCCGGTCGTCGGACGATAGATCGTTTCTTCATCGACAGCGACCAGGTGGGTAACGATGACGCCATCAATCCCCATACCTTTGATGGCCCTGGTGACGGTACTACGGTCTATTTTTTCATTGCTCTTAATCAGTTTATAACTCGCTTCAGCGTCGGCCCCATTTGCCATTAATTCTTCGACAAAATTGCTCTCGTATGCACGGCGATTATGTTGACTCTCACCGATACCGATGATCAATAAATCGTCGTATGATTTTTTGTTATCTGGTTCAACCCAGGACTGAGAAATTTTAGTATTAGCACATGATGCCAGTAATATAGATGTTACGAACAATGCTGCAGTTCTACATAACGACTTATTTATCAAACTCATTTCTACATCCTTTCGGTAATTTTTCATAATTAAAGCGAATAATAACAAGTGCTCACTAAAACACAACGACTTATATTAAGTATCATTCAAACACATGAAAACTATCGTTATTTTAATATATCGTCGCTGATCATCTGATCGATAAGCAAGGCCGTGACATCGATCACAACTTCATCGATGGACTCAGGCGCAACTGTCCTGGTCTGAACGGTCCACACCAACGATTTTGTACGCACGTCATATAGATCAGACTTCAGTGTAATAATTTCTGTATTGCTGGTACGGCCTCGTGTCGAAACCAGCGTAGCTGATATCCTGTTACTATCATCACCGCCAGAATAACTCTGCGACAGCGGTGAATCATGGTGTTTTACTTCAGTTTCTGATGAGACCAGGTAAGTAATGATGACCGAATCGATATCCGTGCCATCAACAACATCTATCACCGTTTCCCGGTTCATCTTCTGCTTGCTGCTAATCAGTTCATAACTGGGAGTCGCTCTTATATTAAGTTTCTTTAGCTCTGAGACGAAATGTTTTTCGTATATCTGGCGAGTCTGCTGGCTATCCGATATACCGATTACCATCGGATGCTGATACGGTTTGCTAAAACCTTCATCTAACCAGCTTTCCTGAACGCTTGTATTAGCACAGGAAGCGACGATAGAACTTAACAATAAAACTAAAAAATATTTAACATTCATTACTTATCTCACGTTTGAATCAGAGTCACCTTAACCGCTTAAAATAACTCAAGCCTTTCTAAAAACCAGTACGCGCCGACCACTGATATAAGAACCGAGCCTGGTATAATGACAATCTTGCGATACACAAGTTTATCTTTAAACCAGGATCGCAACAAAATTAATGCACAAAATATGACCGCGAGCTGGCCTAGCTCCACGCCTACATTGAAGCTTATCAGAGCCACGGCAAAATCATCTGCCGGCATACCGAAATCTGACAATACGCCAGCAAAGCCAAGCCCGTGCAGCAGCCCGAAAAAAAACACCAGGATCAGACGGCTCCGGTGCAGCTTTCTGGCATAAATATTTTCTACACCGACATAAGCGATAGACAGAGCGATTAGCGGCTCGACAACACTAGGCGGCAATTCGACTATGTTGTTCATCGATAATGCCAGCGTGATGGTGTGTGCCACGGTGAACATGGTCACCTGCCATAACAATGGTGACAGGTGCGTCGATAATAAAAACAGACCCAGTATAAATAGTATGTGGTCAATGCCTTTAGGGACGATATGTTCGAAACCTATCTCGATATACGAAACCATCACTTCCAGGGTGGACTGCCGGGCAACGATCTCAGTCAGTGAAAAACTATCACTGACGGCATCATCTCTCAACCATTGCCATTGAGACCAGTGCCATTTCTTATTGGCCGTATCGACCTGCCTGACACGAACCGCATTGTCACCAAATTTTTCGGGGTAATACCACTGTAATGATTCGGCGGTTTTCGGCAGCTGGCCAACCAGCGTGATGATACTTATCCTTGGTACTTTGGTATAACCGGTCGGCGGTATATCGACAGACTCTACCTGCAAGGATACAGCATCACCTGCAGTTTTCAGGTAGACAGCGTCCAAAAACTGCTGCCTGAAGCTGGAAAAGGCCAACTGAAGCTCATCAGCCGGCATTTTACGAAACTCATCGTACTCATCTGCATTCGGCGCATCTTTGGTATTTTTGTACTGCGCATTGATACCGGTGAGCAAGGCCTCTATACTGGCACGTACCTCGATATTTATCTGCCTTTCATCGGTAACATTTATCTCGACGAGCGCAGGTTTGACGACATCAGCGACAGCTGCACCGTGCGTCAGACAGCTGAAAATGATAAAAAATAATAGCCTTTTCATGAGAACGCGGATATTACACAAATTTCACATAATAAATGAATATTTATCCAGAAAAATCGTCTCTTTATGAATGCCATTAATAGCTTAACTAACTATTTATTTTCTTTTGCGTTATTATTTGTGCTTAAAATAAGATCACAATAATAAAATAATTATAATAACCACCTTTAGATGAGGAATTTCCATGCCTACAATTGATCGCCGTACGTTCTTGAAACTTATGGGATTAAGTGCCACTGTAAGTGGCGCTGGTCTGTTATCCGCCTGTGATAACAAAAGTGCACCTGTTACTGCTTCAGTAACTGAAACAGCCAACATTAGTGATGATTTTTACGACTTACCCATGAGCGGTAATGTACGAATTTTGCATACCACTGACTTCCACGGTCAATTACAGCCCGTTTATTTCAGAGAGCCCAACGTAAATCTGGGCGTAGGTGATGCATTAGGACGGCCTCCCCACCTGGTCGGCAATAAACTACTAAAAGCGATGAACCTTAATGCAGGTACAGCAGAATCTTATGCTTACACTTACCTGGACTTCGAAAATGCTGCAGCCAAGTACGGCAAAATGGGTGGCTTCCCGCAGATGAAAACCCTGCTCGACCGCTTACGCAAACAGGCCGGCGGCCAACAGAATACCATTACACTCGACGGCGGTGATCTATGGCAAGGTTCCGGCACCTCCCTGTGGACACGCGGCGTCGACATGGTAGAAGCCTCAAACATCCTCGGCATCGATGTCATGGTCGGTCACTGGGAATTCACCTATAGAGAGAATGAAGTACTGAGCAACGTTTCACTGTTCAAGGGCGATTTTATCGGCCAGAACGTTCGCATCAAAGAAGACTCTTTGATGGATGAAAACTATTCGACACTGGTAGAACAGTTCGATGGACGCGGCATGTATGACGAAGACGAGGGTTATGCTTTCCAGCCTTATGTCATCAAAGAGATCAATGGTGCAAAGATCTGTATCGTCGGCCAGGCATTCCCGCGTACCGGTAACGCTAACCCACCTGAGTTTTTCCCTGACTGGTCATTTGGCCTGCGTGAAGACGACATGATCGAACTGGTGGAGATGATTCGCGAAGAAGAAAAACCCGATGCCATCGTATTACTGTCTCACAATGGTATGGATGTGGATATCAAGATGGCCGAACGTGTACCGGGCTTAAATGCTGTATTTGGCGGTCATACACATGATGGCGTGCCGCGCCCTATCAGTGTCAAAAATATTGAAGGACATGACTGCTGGGTGACCAATGCCGGCTCTAATGGCAAATTCCTCGGTGTGATGGATTTCGATATTGCAGACGGCAAAGTAAAAGGCATGAAATACAACATGCTGCCGATCCTCGCTGATGAATTACCAGCAGATCAAGAGATGCAGGCTTATATCGACCAGATGCGCAGTACTGTCTACGATAAAAACATTATCGAAAGCCGTGTCAAAGAGAAGTATTTCAACGAATCACGTCTGGGTAAAACATACGCTGAAATTCTGGATGAAAAACTCGCTATCGCCGACCGTGTGCTCTATCGCCGTGGTAACTTCATGGGCACCTGGGACCAGGTCCTCTGTAATGCGCTTCGCGAAGAATACAGTGCCGATATTGCAATGTCAGCTGGCGTACGCTGGGGCACCACCACACTGAAAGGTGACTGGATCACCATGGAAGATGTGATGACCCAATGTGCATTGACCTACGGTGAAACCTACGTGAGCGAGATGACCGGCCATGACCTGTTAAATATCCTGGAACAGGTAGCGGATAACTTGTTTGACCCTGACCCTTATCTTCAGTCAGGCGGCGACATGGTTCGCGTCGGCGGCATGGATTACACCATCGACCCGAACAAACCCCTGTACGAACGTATCACAGATGCACGCCTCGATAATGGTCACCTGATCGAAGCCGATAAGACATATAAAGTCGCTGGCTGGGCACAGGTTAACCGCACACCGGATGGTCGACTTATGTGGGACGTGGTTCATGATTATATCGTTAGAAACAAAGGTAAGGACAATGTCTTGAAATTACCCAAGATCAACCATCCTAAACTTGTTAACGTAGTGAGCAATCCTGGTATTGCAGACTATCCTGGTGAAGCAACCTAACAGCCAGGCACCGCAGAATCATTTCTGCGATACATTAACAAAATAAAAAAGCCTCGTAGCAATCCTACGAGGCTTTTTTATTATTACCATACAAACTCCCGCTCACTCACGATATGACTAGCATTCTGACCCAGGGCTCAATATCACGTAAACTCACGCTACTGCACATAAACCACCAGTTCCCGTAATACATCAGGGATAAAACACATAACCAAACAGTAATATTTATTGAAACATATAAATATTCTAAATATAGGCCTGGTAACTTTGTGTATTAGCGTTCTCTGCACTATAATTCACAAAGTTCTCAATGCTGATCAGCTCTAACCGTTGATTTAGCGTCAAATTCATCAAATCAAAGCTTGTTATCTAAAGCTAACAGAAATCCCGAAATACAGATTTTCACCTGAAGCGTGAAATAAACACGTTGCCCATATTGTATTTAAATATTGGGCAAGCGACTGTATTCGGTAATCAAAATAATTATATTTTAAGCGATGCCCTCCTATGCCACGCATATAGAGGGTTAGTTAAATTTGCCCATTTATGGAGTTTTGTTACATGTATAAAAACACTCGAATCATCAGTGTAATGATTGCAGCCTGTCTAAACGTTACTGCCTTTTCTGCCTTTGCAGATATCGTAATTATTGGTCACCCTGAAATTGATGCCTCTAGCATCACTACCAATAGCATCAGAAAAATATATCTTGGTGAACGCCGGTCATTATCAGATGGTCAACACGCTGTTCCAATCAACCACACAGCTGATAGCCCTGACAGAAAAGAGTTGCTTAATACCGTACT
>DAOVJH010000083.1 GCA_030673345.1 Pseudomonadota bacterium | reverse complement strand
GAAATCGATAATATCATCGGTCTGAAAGACGCGACCGGCGACCTGACTCGTCTGTCCGACACACAGGCACTGCTCGGTGACGCTGATTTTGCACTGTTCAGCGGTGATGATGAGACTGGTGCTGAGTTCATGTTGCGCGGCGGCCATGGCGTTATTTCGGTGACTAATAATGTAGCTCCCGGCGCGATGGCAGAGATGTGTGAGGCAGCTCTGGCCGGCGACAGAGAGTTAGCTGAGTCGATCAACCAGCGCTTAACCGGTTTACATTCACGCCTGTTTCTCGAGGCTAGTCCGATTCCTGTAAAATGGGCACTTTATGAGATGGGTCTTATCGACGTCGGTATACGCCTTCCTCTGACTATATTAGATGAGCAATATCACGAGCCGCTTCGCCATGCGATGCGCCAGGCTGGAGTTTTAAGTTAATGAAATATACAAATCTGTTTGCATCTAGATTGCCTGGTTTCAGCGTAATCATAGCGTCGCTGATCATCGCATCCTGTGCTACTGAGCGTCCGGTCTACCATGGTGCCGAATACTATAAAAATCTGGAAGTCCCGCCAGATCTGACTGAACCTGATACCGGCGATGAGCTTAGAGTGCCGAAGCCTACTGATGAAGCGCTTCAGCGTTTTCGTGATAATAACAAGCTGGAAACAGTGATCACACCGAAGTTTGATGGTGTGCGGATGGTGAATTATGCCGGCAACAGCTGGATAGAAGTCGATAACGATGCTGATAAAGTCTGGCCAAAACTGGTTGAATTCTGGGAGTCAGAAGGCATTGAGCTGGTGCAGGAGAGGCCGCTGCTCGGTTTTATGGAAACTGAATGGACTGAGCGATTAGGTGGTGATGAAGGCTTTTTTTCATCGGTATTGCAGAAGCTTGAACCGGATATGAAGGATAAATTCCGTGTCCGTGTAGAGCGTTTTGATCAGGACCGTAAAACACGTTTATATGTTTCGCATTCAAGAATTGAGCGCAAGCTTCGCGGTGAATTTGCTGATGAGTATATCTGGGTAACGCAACCGAGTAATATCGAGGCCGAGCGTGAGATCGTTTCTCGTATGTCACTCTTTGCCGGTTTGAGCAGTGATCAGTCCGTCGCGTTGCTGGAAAATTATCGTCCATACAGCTCTTTGATAAAAGTCGATCGCACGAATACGACTGCTTTTACCATGAAGGGCAGTATGGATTTTGTCTGGCGCCGTTCGATGCGTGCGCTTGACCGTATGCGCATGCAGGAAATTAAAGAGCATAAAGCAGAGAACACGATCAATTTTGTTGTCGGCAAACTGTCTTCCGAAGAGCTTGAGATACAGGATAGTGATGATGAGCTGGCAAAATCCAGCTGGATAATGCAGCTGTTCACCGGTTCGGATGAGACAAAACCGACTGAAGGCGCGCTCCGACAGTACCGTCTTGAGTTTACCGGCCTTGGTGATTCTGTTCAGATCGAAGTTAAAGATGCCCGTGATTCACAGGCAACAGATGATGATGGTGATGTGTACGGCACGGCCCTTGCTGAGCAGTTAAGAAATATCTTGATGGAGCATCTGGAATAATTTTTTGAAGTACTGTTGCTGAGCGCCGTTGTCGGTGCTGTCCCAAAAAAGCACCATTTGATGGTGCTTTTTTTTGCTCGTTTCACAATGGTATCGTTACGACTGTATCTCAGACAACTACCGTACGTCGAATGAGCGTTGTGAGCTCACCGATGAGGCCAGGTATTATATAAAGATCGATGGTTTTGGTTATGCTAATACATCGACATATTCGATGACGGTTACGTACTGATGCCAGTTAAAAACGGCTGACGTTAAAACGGAAAAACCTGTCCTTTGGGGCAGGTTTTTTTATTCTTTAACGATAATGGCTGTGCCTGCCATCGAAAGGCAGGCGGGTAGCTTAAGACAGTATGAAAAATGTTGCTATCAGGCCAACGATAATTGCCAGTGTGATATTGACGGTAGTGAGGTCGAAATCAGATGGTTGCACATGGTTGGTGTTTTGCAGCTGATCATAATCATTGATATTGGTGTAGTACATTTTGTTCTCCCATTTGTTATTGTGTGAATGGAGGTTAATAGAAGATTTGCCTGTGTACTTTGAACTGTTTCACGAATTTTTACCGGACCTGAGGTCATTGTGAAAGTTTTGTGATGGGCTTCAAAAAAATGGGGCAATAAAAAAGCGCCGTGCAGGCGCTTTTTTATATCGGGTGACTGGAAATGGCTACCGGTTTTTTTCGATCAGTGCATATGCGGAGTGATTATGTATCGATTCGAAGTTTTCAGATTCGACGGTATAAGCCTGGATGCGCTCATCGATGTTTAGCTGGTGCGCTATATCTCTTACCATGTCTTCGACAAATTTCGGGTTATCATAGGCGCGCTCGGTAACGATCTTTTCATCCGGGCGTTTTAGCAGGCCGTACAGTTCACATGAGGCCTGTTCTTCGACCATATCGATGATTTCTTCAACCCAGATAAAGTCTTCGGTCTCGACATTGACGGTGACATGAGAGCGCTGGTTGTGCGCGCCGCGGTCAGATATCTTTTTCGAGCAGGGACACAGACTGGTGACAGGTACTACGACTTTGATATTGATGATGTTCTTGTTGTTTTTACGCTCGCCGATAAAAGTTACTTCGTAATCGAGCAGGCTCTGTACGCCGGAAGCAGGTGCTGTCTTATTGATAAAGAAATGAAAACTCATTTCGATATGACCGACTTCAGCATCCAGTCGGCTTGTCATTTCGGTCAACATGACTTTGAACGAATCAACCGTAATTTCCCAGTCATGGTTGTTGAGGATCTCAACAAAGCGAGACATGTGTGTGCCTTTGAATTCATGCGGCAGGTCTACATACATGTTGAAATTTGCAATGGTATGCTGGATCTTACCGGTACGGTCTTTTACCTGCACTGGGTGGCGAATATCTTTGATGCCCACTTTGTTAATCGCAATTGCACGGGTGTCCTGGCTGCTCTGAACGTCAGGCAGGGTGCTCGGGTTATTAGCTTCTCTTTCAACGACGTCGGTCATTATTTACTCTCTTCACTATAGCGCACACAGGCGCGTTCGGTTTCCCATAAGGTAAGTGCTGTTACCTTAATCGTGTCGCTATTAATCTGGGCAGAAATCTCTTTGTACATATACGCCGCAATGTTTTCTGCTGTAGGGTTTATTGCTTTAAATGGCTCAAGATCATTCAGGTATTGATGATCGAGCCTGCCGCCAACTTCTCTGGCTGCTTCTTTCAGGACTTTGAAGTCAACACCCATGCCGACATCGTCGAGACGGGTAGCGACTGCTTCCAATTCTACTTTCCAGTTGTGTCCGTGCATGCGGCTGCATGCACCGGGGTAATCCCTTAGAGTATGAGCTGAAGCAAAATCTGTCACGACTTTCAGCTGGTAGCGCGCTGTCATTCTTAATGGCCTGATAATACTTGAGTAAAACAGTAGGGATTTTATCCTGTTTCCCTTATATAAGCAATTCCTTAACTCTTTCCTGAATGGAGCGAAGGATGCCGGGTTTATCAAGATTCCAGTCAGCCAGCAGTTCAGCGGGTTCACCATGATTGATCAGTTCATCCGGAAAACCGATCTGCAAAATATTTGCTGAGGTATGTTGCTGATTGAGGTGTTCGGAGACTGCGCTGCCGGCCCCGCCAGCGATGGCATTGTCTTCGATAGTGACGATTAGATCATACTGTTCGGCGGCAGTATCAACAGTGCTGGTATCCAGCGGTTTCACAAAGCGCATATTGTAGACGCTGGCGTCGATTTCTTCGGCTACCTCCAACGCGGTCGCAAGCAGGGTGCCGAACACTAGCAGCACAACTTTATTTCCTTCTCTGACCTTTTCTGCCTGGGCAAAAGGCAGAGCCCTTAGGTCTTCGCTTCTCGGCTCATCTTGTGTATTTAAACCAATGGCAGAACCGCGTGGGTAGCGTACGGCACTGGGACCATCATGCAGGAAAGCGGTGGTTAACAGGCCGCGGCAATCGGCTTCGTTTGCCGGGGTCATGATAACCATGTTGGGAATGCAGCGTAAAAAGCTGATGTCGTAGGCACCGGTGTGAGTCGGACCGTCGGCACCGACGATGCCGGCGCGATCGATGGCAAAAACCACGGATAAATTCTGTATCGCAACATCGTGAATCAGCTGGTCATAAGCGCGTTGCAAGAATGTGGAATAGATGGCCACTACAGGTTTCAGGCCGTCACATGCCATGCCTGCGGCAAGTGTTACGGCATGCTGCTCTGCGATGCCGACATCAAAATATCGTTTTGGGAAACGCTGTGAAAACTCGACCATACCAGAGCCTTCGCTCATGGCGGGAGTGATGCCGACCAGACGTTCATCCTGGTCTGCCATCTCGCATAACCACTGGCCGAATATCTCGGTGTAACTCGGTGGTCTGGCTGAGTCGCTGGCATGTGATTTACCGGTACTCAGGTCAAAAGCACTGACGCCATGATATTTAACCGGTGCGTCTTCGGCAGGGAAGTAGCCTTTGCCTTTCTGTGTCTTTATGTGCAGCAGGCGTGGGCCAGTGTGATGGTTTATGTTCTTTAATACGGGAATCAGGGTATCAAGATCGTGGCCGTCGACCGGCCCATAATAGTTGAAACCCAGTTCCTCGAACAAGGTGCCCGGTGCAACCATGCCTTTAACGTGTTCTTCGGTGCGCCGTGCCAGTTCCAGTGCCGGTGGAATGTTTTCCAGTACTCGCTTGCCGCCTTCACGCAGGGTGGAGAAAAGGTCGCCGGATAATAAGCGGGTGAGGTGGTTGGACAGTGCGCCGACGTTGGCTGAGATCGACATGTCGTTGTCATTCAAGATGACCAGCAGGTTGGCATCACTGTCGCCAGCGTGGTTGAGTGCTTCGAACGCCATGCCGGCTGTCATCGCACCATCGCCGATAACGGCGACACAATGACGGTTCTCGTGGTTCTGTTTGGCGGCAAAGCTCATTCCCAAAGCAGCCGCGATCGACGTGCTGGAGTGGCCTGTACCAAAGCAGTCGTATTCGCTCTCATCACGTTTTGGAAAACCGGCGATGCCGCCTTTCTGTCGTAATCCGCTCATTTTTTCACGGCGGCCGGTGAGGATCTTGTGCGGGTAGGTCTGGTGGCCAACATCCCATACCAGTCTGTCGTAGGGGGTGTTGAATACATAGTGCAGGGCGATGGTGAGCTCGACGGTGCCAAGTCCGGCAGATAAGTGGCCACCGGTTGAGGAGACGCTTTCCAGTATAAACTCACGCAGCTGGCGCGCCAGTTCTTTAAGCTGCAGGTTACTGAGCTTGCGAACGTCTGCCGGCGAATTTATCGACTCCAGCAGTGACCAGTTGGCGTTAGAGAATGGCATGTCTGATTATTATGTTCGTATTAGGCTGACTAAAATTGCCGTTCGACAATATAGGCTGATAACTGGCGCAGGCTATCAGCTTTCTCATCCAGCGGTTCGAGTATTTTTAGCGCGAGCTCATGCTGCATGATCGCGCGTTGCCGTGATTCTTCAAGTCCGATGATGGTCGGGAAGGTTGGTTTCTCCTGCTTCTCATCAGAGCCTTGCGGTTTGCCAAGGGTTTCGGTGTCACTGACAACGTCAAGGATATCATCCTGAATCTGGAAAGAAAGCCCTATGCACAGAGCGTATTCGCTCAGCATGTCGATCTCCTGCTGGCTGACATCCTGTTTGCACATGCCGCCTAGCAGGATGCTGGCACGGATCAGGGCGCCTGTTTTAAGCCGGTGCATATGTTCCAGCTGTTCCAGTGTGAGCTGTTTTCCGACTGAGGCCAGGTCGACGGCCTGACCGCCGGCCATGCCGTGGGCACCGCTGGCTTCGGTCAGCAGGCTTAACATGTCGATACGGTGTTCCGGTGTTAATTCTTCGTGATCATCTTTTGCCAGGATCTCATAAGCGAGAGCCTGCAGTGCATCACCGGCCAGCATAGCGGTGGCTTCATCGAATGCCTTATGACATGTCGGACGGCCTCGTCGCAGGTCGTCGTTATCCATCGCCGGCAGGTCATCATGAATCAAAGAGTAGGCATGGATCATTTCGACTGCGCACGCAGGGATATCCAGCAGGTCAGTCGATACGCCCATGGCTTCGCCTGCGGCATAGACCATCGCCGGGCGGATGCGTTTGCCGCCGCCGATCACTGAGTATCGGATGGCTTCTGCCAGGTTATGCTCTGGTGGATCTTCGGTCGGAAGGTATTTGTCGAGAGCGGCATTAACACGCTTCTGGTAGACATCCAGACGGGATTGGAATTCGTGGGACATTAGTTTGCATTTCCTACCAGGATTTCAGATGTGCCCGGGCTGAAATAACGAGATGATTGTTTAAATATCATTTTCTTGTATTTGGTGTAGTGACCTGGAGGGAAAAGCAAACCAGCTAATCGTCCAGTTCTATATCTTGTTCGAGCAGCTTGCCGTTTTTTTCGACCAGTTCCTTAATCTTTAACTCGGCATTCTGTAATGCCTGCTGGCATTCGGTGCTTAGAGCGATGCCTTTCTCGAAACGTTTGAGTGAGTCTTCCAGGCTGAGGTTACCCTGTTCCATATCGTCGACCAGGGTTTCGAGCTCGGTTAATGCTTTTTCAAAATTGGG
>DAOVJH010000445.1 GCA_030673345.1 Pseudomonadota bacterium | reverse complement strand
TTTTTCATCTCCAGCGCCACACGGGAAGGATCATCGATGATGATCTTATATCGCTGCTGCGCTTCCAGACCCAGGGTATCAACAATAAACTGATTGATCTGCTTGAAATAATCCTCCGCGCATTTAGGTCCAGTAAAAACCAGCGGGAAAGGTACTGAAGCATTATCCGGATGCAAAAGGATACCCAGTATATAAAGTATTTCCTCTGCAGTGCCGGCACCACCGGGGAAAACGACGACGCCATGACCGGTGCGGACGAACGCCTCCAGCCGCTTCTCGATATCCGGCATGATGATCAGCTTGTTGACGATCGGGTTTGGTGACTCTGCCGCGATGATGCCCGGCTCGGTCAAACCCAGGTAGCGGCCAACACCGCTGCGCTGCTTGGCATGACCGATCGTAGCGCCCTTCATCGGCCCTTTCATTGCACCGGGTCCACAGCCTGTACAGATATCCAGGTCACGAAGACCAAGCTGGTAACCCACTTCCTTGGTATAGTCATACTCTTCGAGGCCGATCGAATGGCCGCCCCAGCAGACCACCATATTAGGCTCTAACCCGGGTGTGAATATACTGGCGTTACGCAATATATGAAAAACAGCGTTAGTAACGTCAACAGACTCATCGAGATTAAACCGCGGTGAGTTAACGATTTTGTTATGGACGTAGAGAACATCGCGCAGCACAGTAAACAGGTGCTCATTGATACCCGTGATGAGCTCACCATCAACAAAAGCGATCGCTGGTGCGCTCTTAAGTGAAAGCTTGATGCCACGCTGACGCTGGATAACTTCGATCTCAAAATCAGGGTACCGGGCCAGCAGTTCCTTACTATCATCGAGGGCACTACCACTGTTTAGTACCGCCAGTGAACAGTTGCGAAAAGTCTTCGACAACTCGCCATGGCTGGTTTTTAATATCCGCCCCACTTCAAACTGGGACAGTGTTTCAAGCTGTCCCTTAGGAGAGATAACTGCATCGATTACATCATATTTCATAGTTTTTAATGACGTGCCTTCAGGGCTGAAAGAATTTAGAATTTATCAGTAACAGCACCTTCCGATGCTGAACTTACCAGTCTGGCGTACTTGGCAAGTATGCCACGGTTCTCTTTTGGCGCAGGCGCTTGCCATTGACTTAATCTGGCATCGATTTCTTGTTGCGGTACATCCAGGTTCAGTGTCCTGTTTTCAGCATCGATGGTTATGCCATCACCATCTTCGATGATCGCTATCGGACCACCGACTGCCGCTTCCGGTGTCACGTGACCAACAACAAAACCATGACTGCCACCAGAGAAGCGACCATCGGTAATCAGCGCAACATCCTTACCCATGCCTTTACCCATGATAGCACCGGTCGGACTCAGCATCTCACGCATACCCGGACCGCCCACAGGGCCTTCATGCCGGATAACGATGACATCATTCTTAACCACGGTACCGTCGAGGATTGCTGCCAGAGCCGTCTCTTCTGATTCGAATACGCGTGCATTACCGCTAAATATCAGCCCCTCTTTGCCTGATATTTTAGCCACTGAACCCGTTGGCGCGAGGTTGCCGTATAACACGACCAGATGGCTGTCTTTTTTGATCGGATCTTCCAATTTGTGGATAATATCCTGGCCTTCCGGATACGGGTCTACATCAGCCAGGTTCTCCGCCATGGTCTTGCCGGTAACCGTCAGACAATCACCATGCAACAGACCAACGTCCAGCAGAACTTTCATCAGCGGTTGAATGCCGCCGATCTCGATCAGCTCAGACATCAGGTATTTACCGCTAGGCTTCACATCAGCCAGTACCGGAACATTTTTACCGATGCGTGTGAAATCATCCAGGCTCAGTTCAACATTCGCAGAA
>DAOVJH010000330.1 GCA_030673345.1 Pseudomonadota bacterium | reverse complement strand
GTCTGGAGCAATGTTACCGAAATCTTGACCCGGTCGGTAAAATGGATGTGGTTTATCGCTATAAAAACATAAAACAGTTAAAGATTACCTCCTCAGGCAATATCGGTGAAGCCAAAGTAGATGGGCAGACCATCCAGCTGGAAGATGTCAGTTCATCGGCGTATATATGCGTACAGGCAGAGGTACAAATTCTTGAAAAGACCAGTCAGGATACATTCGTCTTAAGCAACGGCCCTTACTATCGGAAGTTTCTCGATGGTTTTTACCCTTACCACGTAACTATAAGCATCAGTTACCCTGTAGACAAGCTCAAATATACCCGCATTTTACCAGCGCCTCAGCCTCTGTTTGACGTTATTCAACAACCGGGCAAGTTACTTGTGGATACATGGTTTGAAGGTGTTTTACAAATCGATATTATATTTTCAGGCTATATTTTCAGGTAACTATCTGGTGCCAGGCAGGTTGCCAGCATGACATTGTTAATGTCAGCATGTTCCAGCCAGCTATTGACTGATCGATGTTCTGGCTCCAGCCAGAAACTCTCGCTAAACTCTTTGATACGATGAAAACGGATGAGTTTGCTCAGTGTGGTATTTAATTGATCAGCATTAGTGAAATTTTCGGGATGTTGCCCGATGGTTTTTTGCATCCTGGCTATCGTATGCAAACCGATAGCCAGTCCTAATTCACGAAATGCCAGCCGATATTCTGCGGGCAGATTCAGCTGGTTATTGTTGATGAAGGCCTGCAGGCTAATCTCGACATCATGTAATAATGATTCCAGCCTGGTCGTTTCATGCAGCTGATGAGTGTCGATTAATTGAACTAGCCTGTAAGCATCTGATAGTAAACCGCCGATGCCCAGAGGATCTTCTGTCGCCCAGTTCTCCTCGGAGCACATCGCCTGCATATCCTCAATCTCTGCTTTCAGGTCAGGCTCTCCAGGTATTGCAGGGAAACTTTTTGCTGTGGCTTTAAGTTGCAGGTAGGTAATTAAACCGTCCAGCGGATCATGTTGTCCCATCGAAGGAATTTGCGCATGGGAAAGATCGGTGCTCATTTTCCAGTACATACGTTTGAGACCACCTTTTACCGGTGTATAGGTAAAAGCGGCATGTGCCGCATGGGCTAGCTCGCGTGCCCATCGGTTATAAATGCTTTTACCAGTAACCTGGCTGACACGATTGAGGGCATGCATCCATTTCGTCAGGTAATGGAAATATTGACCATCACGATCCCATTCCAGCTGGTCATCATATGCCTCATCGGTCTGGCGTTCATTCAACTGCTTACCAATCCTTAAGCCTGCTATCGTGGGATGAAGGCGTGCCTGTTCTTCGTCCAGCCCACTGAGCCAGCCACTATGTTTACTGTCCTTGTGATGCTTGCCTAATGTGAGATGAACCTGTTCGACCAGCTTCAAGGCAAGTTGCAGATCTTCCTCATCACCTGTCTGACGATACAGTTCCAGGTAGTTACATACGGCAAATGCATCCGTCCACAGATAGCGGCGCTGATCATGAGAGGTATCGGTCAGCCCAGTAGTCTCTGCAAACGCACCCATAATGGAATGAAGGTTGACGTTCTGTTGCATGAATCTGACCTTGGTTAATTAATGCGAATCAATGGCGAATCAATGGGGTCAGACTCGATTGATTTCTGGTTTCATCGTTGACCAAAAGACGTCAGCCGCCGTTAATTCTATTAAGAATCAACGAAACTTGTGACATTCAGCACAGGCGTTTATTACGTTATCAACTTTATAGTATTTAGGTGGATTTAAGCTGGCGAACATTTTTGCTGTTCCAAGGTCGCCGAAGAATCCTTCGATATGATCATTGATGACAAACTGGTTGGTCTGTGTGTGTCCGCCGCTAAGGCGTGTTGCAATGCCTTCCAGTTTGCTGAGTTCAGCGATAATCTCTTGCTGGCGGCCAGTGTCTGATGGTGATGCATCTGCGACCAATTGATCAAGTTTAGCGATGCTTTCACTCATCCTTCGCATGAGCATTTCTACTTCTTTTTTCTCAAGGTAAGTAAAGTCTGCCGGATAAGTCAGCTCACGGATTTGAGCGCAGCCAATAATACTGGCGGTAACGATGATTGCCAGTAATATAATGGGCATCACACGCTTTGAAGCTACATTCATCGGTTTTCCTCTATTACATTCATATCAATAAACAATCGGATCAGATCTGATTGATTTATCGCTTTACACTTACGCGGAATCTTACCATTTACAGGCATGTAATGTGTCTAATCAATTTTGAGTTTTTTTTAACGCGCGTGATAAATTTGTGATAATTCCGTGACTATCATGTGACCTCTCGCAGTAATACTGCTCCCCGTAGTATCTCAACTTATTAATTATTACGAGGAAAAAAAATGAATAAATACATGACTGGCCTGCTAGTTGCAGGTTGTTTGAGCTCATCAATGGCGATGGCCGATGATAATACCGTGACCGTTGAAATCACCAACTTGTCTAATGCGCTGTATTACACCCCTTTGCTGGTCTCTGTGCACGATGGCAGGACGCATCTCTTTGAGACGGGCAGTGCAGCTTCAGCGAATCTGCAGGCGATGGCTGAAGGTGGCAATATCTCGGGGTTAATCGCGGACCTTGATGCGGCGGGTGCTAACAGTGTAGCGAACCCTGCGGCTGGTTTACTTGCGCCAGGTGCGTCTACTACTGCGACGATGACAATGAGTAAACGAAATCGTTATCTATCGATCGCGGCTATGTTACTGCCTACCAACGATGGTTTTGTCGGTCTGGATGCAATGAAGATTCC
>DAOVJH010000023.1 GCA_030673345.1 Pseudomonadota bacterium | reverse complement strand
TCGTCGGCATCACTATAGTTACACAGTTTCGCTATCGACTGGGCCACGTTTGCGCAATAGAGCGAGTGTTGCCAGTGCTGCTTTAAAAAGTCGGTGCGTTCCAGGCTGGTACGGGAAAAAAATTGCTGAACGACAGCGGTGACGGCGATGCCCTTGATGGTGTTAATGCCAAGCTTCTGCAGCGAGTGTTCGATCGATCGTGCCGGGTCAGCCTGCTGATGGTTGTCTGAACTGCATTTATGGCGATGACATACCGAATATACACGCGCATAGAGTGCCGGATCCTGACGCAAGATGTCTGCCAGGTCGGTGTACGATAAACTTTCGTCGTGGCAGATATCGAGTAGCTGTAGTAAAACATGCGGTAAACTTGGCAGTTTATCTACATCGGCTTTTTGCAGAATTTGTTTTGCTTTTTGATTCATTTATCTATAGCTGTTAACAACATTTTTGTATCAAAGCCTGTACGTTTTGAAACGTTTACTTCGAAGCCTGTTTACCGTTTATGGTTACCGATTTTGTAACGTATACTCTTTAAAGTATTGATTATGCAATAATCATGCAAAATATAAATTATATTTTAGATTCAATAACTTAACTAACATATTGTTTTTAAGGTATTTGAAAGTGTAAAAAAATTATACAGTTGAAATGGCATTGTTTTTTTTGAATCTTATCGGGTTCAAAGCGTAATTGATAGCGCAAACCACCGCTTTTCAGCAGAAATTAAATGATGTTAATTAGCGTGAGAAGCCCTTGATTTAAATACTGATTAGCGTTCTAATGGTGTCGCGTTAGGTGATTTTGCATCGTAGATTTCGCTTTCGGTAAGGAAGCGGGAAAAAAAATAATAAAACATTGAAACTTCACAAGCACAATAATACTGTCCTGAACGCGGAAGACAAATTCAGTCAAAGCCGTGACGAAAACACACCCCCTGCTGATTTATCCCAACTCGGCAAACTTGCCATCAAATTACTCAACGATAAAAATCTTGAGGTCAGTAAAGTCAGGCCCTTTTACTGGTCGCTGGTCGAGACCTATGTTGATCGCTTCAACCTTTTTCCGTTCGATGTCAACAAAGCTTTATTTAGTTACCTGGAATTAAATGATTTTCCTGAGGAAGTGGTTCAGCAGCTGGTCAAACAGTTAGAGTCTCAATTTGAAGAGACACATGGGCGTCCGTTGCGTAAATCGACCCAGCTGGTGTGTCAGCAAGATGCACTCGATGATGAGATAAAAGAGCTGCGTGATAGCCTTAAGTATGCTGCGATGGTCGCTGAAAGCGAAGACTGAAGTGGCGTTACTTTGAGACCAGTTTGATATTTTTTCGACGCGCCTCATCTTTATCGATAAGCATTTTTTCGATCATTTCAGCAGGAACGGGTTTGGAATAATAGAAGCCCTGTGCGTACTCACAGCCATGTGCGCTTAAGAAGATTTCGTGGGAACTGTCTTCGACACCTTCGGCTATCAGTTTTAGGTTCAGACTTTTACCCATGGCGATAATTGCCTGTACCAGGGTGGCATCTTCCATATCGTTGTTGATGTCCCTGACGAAAGAGCGGTCGATCTTTAATTTGTTTACCGGCAACTGTTTCAGGTAACTGAGTGAAGAGTATCCTGTACCGAAGTCATCGATGGCGAGAGAGATTCCGAGGTCGCGTAACTTCTGCAGGGTGGCAATAGCCTGCTTTGTTTTTTTGATAATAAAGTCTTCGGTTATTTCGAGTTCTAACCATTCTGTTTTACAGTTAGTCTTTTCGAGGATGTTTTTGACCGTGCCTTCCAGGTTGCTATGGTGGATCTGGTTGCCAGCCACATTGACTGCGACGGTCTCTATCGGCAGGCCCTGTTTCTTCCATTGGGCTATCTGCTTACATGCGATCGTCAAAACAGTTTTACCGATATTATTTATCAGGTTAGTTTTTTCTGCGATATGTAAAAACTGTTTTGGTGGCAGGATGCCTAGCTCTGGATGGTTCCAGCGCACCAGTGCTTCGACACTGACAATCTTTTTGCTTTCTAGTGACACCTGTGGCTGGTAGTAGACCAGTATCTGACCATCGGCGATGGCACGTTTAAGGTCTGTTTCCAGGATGACACGGTCATAGGCGGCAGCGGTCAGATCGCGCGTGTAAAAATGATATTTATGGCGGCCATTCTCTTTGACGTGATACATGGCTGCATCGGCATTGCGCATCAGTTGTTCAACATTTTTGCCATCATCCGGGTAGATACTGATACCGATGCTGGCCGAGATGCTCAGGTCATGGTTATTGATTGAGATGGTCTGCGACGTTAGTTTCATTATTTTTTTCAATAATGGATCAAGGTCAGCGATGTCATGCACCTGTTCGATGATGATGATGAATTCATCACCTCCCAGGCGTGCCACCGTATCATCCTCGCGTACGCAATGTAACAGTCTGTTGCTGACCGATATGAGTAACTGGTCGCCGGCGTCATGGCCGAGGCTGTCATTGATGGTTTTGAAATGGTCGAGGTCGATAAACATGACTGCGACTTGCACATCTTCACGTTTGGCGCGCTCGATGGCATGGTTTAAGCGCGCATCGAGCAGAAGACGATTCGGCAGGTTGGTTAAAGAATCATGATGTGCCATATGTTTGAGATTGGATTCTATACGCCGGCGTTCATTGATCTCATCGACCAGGGTTTCATTGATATCGCTGAGTTCTTTGGTGCGAGTATCGACGGTTTCTTCGAGTTGCTGCTGGTTTTCGATTAGTTTTTTCTCGGCAATCTGTTTCTGGACTATCTGCTCGTGAAGTTCTGAGATGAGATCTTCATTTTCGATATGCAGGGAAAAATTTTGAACGAAACGTTTATTGATTAACTGGCCGGCTGTTAATATGAATATGTAATAGATGATTGATGCTGCGCTTAGATATAACGTCTGTTTTGTCGTGATCATTATGGAAAATGCGAATGTTGCCAAAAACACCGGTGTTATATAGGCGTAGAAAGCGCGCTTGACGACCGACAAGACCGTTATAGCTCCCGCCATGACGGCTGCCAGTATGATATAGAGCATGCTGATCATCACCGGGCCGGCGTCCGTCGGTATATAGAAGATAAGTAATGCCCAGAATAGCCCGACTATGAAAGATGAGAAGGTGTACAGGTCCTGCCAGTGTTTCTCAGTGATCCACTTAAAGTTATTCGCTTGATCAATAACATAGTATTTCGATAAAAGAATGCGTGCGCTTGTAATCATCAGCATCGAGATGATCCAGGTGATCAGTGCTTCACCGACATCCTGATAATAAAAAGCGCCCACGATTGCGGTGCCCGCAATGACAGATATATTTGCAGACAGCGCAGTCTTGAATAACTCCTGCGTGCAGCGTGAATCTATTTGTGAGGATGCGTCTTGCGGCACAGTTTTTTGACCTGTTGCTTCAATAGTATTTCTGGTTACTGGAATCATAGTTGAATGTGTTAACAAGACGCAATAAATTAATGATTTTATTGAGCCTAAAAGTTTTACGGGCGATGTTGCCTGGCAGCTGATAATAAAAATAAAACAGGCATTTATTAATCTGTTAATATTTGTTCAATAGTTATGAACGATTATTGAGGCTGATGCCACAGTAAAAAAGGGGGGGTAATGGAAAAAAAACAAATATTACAACAGGCATTAAAACAGTTAAATACTTCGTTAAAAGAAGAAGAGCAACTATCTGAAGATGATGACCTGTTTTCGGCGTCTAAACATGTGATAAGCAGTGACGGCCTGACAAAGATCAGCTGCGAAAAGCTCGGTCTGGAGTATGCGGTTTTGCTGCAGCCATGGGCGCCGCAGAAAGATATAGGCGCATTGATCTCACAGATAAAGTCGATGCCTGCTCCGGTGATATTGTTTGCGGATTTTGTAAACCCGGTAATGGCGGATAAACTTAGAAAGCGTTCGATTTCATTCGTTGATTGTGCAGGAAATCTATCGGTTAAAAACAGTCAGTTTGATCTGTACGTGAAGGGAAAGAAATCATCACGGTTACGCAGTAAACGGTTACGCGGGCGGGCGTTTAATTCAGCAGGTTTAAAACTGATCTTTGCTATCTTTAATCAGCCGCAGTTTCTTCATGCCTCGTACCGGGATATTTCAAACAAGGTGAATATTGCGCTTGGCAGTGTTGGGCCAGTCATCGATGACCTGTATGCATCTGGCTATATCCTGGATGAGGGTGAGCGGCGGTTAGTCAATAAGAAACGTCTTTATGAGCGCTGGGTCGACGGTTACCTTGAGAAATTACGTCCAAAACAGATCATGGCGTGTTATACCAGTGATGATGAGAACTGGTGGAAAAATGCAGACCCCGCAAGTTTTCATGGGGTATGGGGTGGTGAAGTCGTGGTCGCGAAAGCTACGCCATTTATGGTGCCGGAGACTATCAGCCTGTATTTTTCATCGGATATAAAACAGAGAAAATTTGCCGAATCATGTGGCTTGCGTGAGGATGCCGATGGCGAGATCTGTATGTATAGAAGTTTTTGGTCGCCGAGTTATGCAGGTGACGAGAATGTGGATGCTTTGAGTCCGATGGTCGTCTATGCTGATATCGTCGATGCGATAAACCCCGGGAGCTGGGATGTTGCCAAGACATTTTATGGTGATGCTATCGCACACCTGCTGAAGGATTGATCAGCAACTGAAGAGATGAACAGGTTTCCTGCTACAACTGAATTATTTGACTGCCTGCGATCAGAGGTGCATGTCTGGTTCTGTCATCCATCGTCCATAAAGGAAAGTTCGACCTTGTCCGAATATAAATCCGTGTTATCCAGGCAGGAGCTTGAACGTTATCAGCGGTTTCATTTTGAAAAAGACAGGCACAATTATCTTGTCTCGCATGCGCTGCTGAGATATTCATTGTCAAAATATGCAGATGTGCAGGCTTCTCACTGGCAGTTTGCAGTTAATGAACACGGCAAACCGGAATTAGATCCATCCATCGACCTTGGCATCCGTTTTAACCTGACGCATACGGATGATCTCTGCGCATGTGTTATGACCGTCGATAGAAGCTGCGGTATCGATGCTGAATATATTCACCGAAAAAACAACCTGGAATCCGTAGCTCAGCGACTGTTTGCTGATGAGGAGCTGGCGCGGCTGAGTAAAGATAATATACAGCCGCGGTTTTATTATTTCTGGACGCTGAGAGAGGCTTATGTCAAAGCATTAGGGACCGGACTTGCCGGTTCCTCGAAAGCGTTTTATTTTGATGTGGGTGAGATTGATAAGGCCGTTTCGATGCGTGGTATAGATAGCTCGGGCGGCGAGAGTGAGCGCTGGCATTTCAGGTTGTATGAGCCGAATAATGATCATGTACTGGCAGTCGGTTATGAATCGCTCGATGATTTACCGGTTTTAATGAAAGAGTATATTCCCTGATCGGCGCGTTAATGTCGGGAAAATTTTTATATGGATCTAAAATAAAGTGAATGAAACATTTTAGCAGTATTACTTCAAAGCTTAACAATATTACTTATCTGTATAACTGACAGGTCACCGTCAATTAAGAGACGGTGACCTGTCGCTGTACCCGTTACATTAACTTTCGTAACGAAAGCCGTAGCGTCGAGCAGCGCTAACGATAACAGGCAAGAGTAATAGCAACCAGCTCATGGAACCGCCGTGACCTGCGACCACTATCTCTGTTTCAACAGGCAGTAGAACCGCTGTGTACTGATCATCATGATAACTGTCTTCCAGAGGTAGTGCGCTTAATGAAGCATCATCATAAGGACCATAACTTGTCAGCCAGTCGCCAGTGTCGGCATCATACAATTCAATTCGTATATCGTAGTACCCCGGTAAAAAACCATCGGCAAGTTCGGTTTCGATAACAAAGGCATCGAGTTCGCTGTCACCATGGATGTGATAGTTGTTGCTGGTTGCGTAGTGGTTCCATGGGCCGCCTTCATAGCTCAGGTATAAGCGGGCGTAGATGTAGGCGGTATCGTAGATAGTGTCGGCATCGATGGTAACGCTGAAGCGGTGGTAAAAGCCGTCGTCATTAAAGTCACTGATCAGCATTGTCGATGCGTCATAGATCGTCGTGCTGCCATCGCTGATGTAGTCTGTGTTGACGATGTGTAACGCGGTGACGTTTGATTCCAGGCGGAAGCCCTGCGTGGTAAGCGCCGACGAGATATCCGCCTCTGCCTGTTTGAGTTGTGCATCTTTTTCGCTTGTATCAGGTTCCGTGTTTTTATTAAAACTGATCGATTTAGACGTACGTGTATCCTTGCTTGTTTCAGCCATCAGTGGTGCAGACAGTGTGGCCAGGAACGCCCAAAAGGCTGCCCATAGGATGACTTTTGCAATCAGTTCGGGCGTTAGTTTGAGTGACATTGAATTCTCCTGTTTGTTTAAAGTACAGGACAATTTGAACATTCAGCAGCTGAACAGCTGCTGAACGAATATCGGTATTTTCTGCGGTATATGCGGCACTGCCCGTATGGCTGAGTGCGAAGAAAACAGTGTTTATAATATGATGGTGATCTCGGCGCCGCCGGACTGCTTGTTTATTATTTTTAAGTTGCCGTGATACGCTTCGACGATGTTCTGTACGATGGAGAGGCCGATGCCGTGGCCGGCGATGGTCTGATCTGCGCGTTTACCGCGTTCGAGTAATTCGGCAGCCTTATCCTGTGCGATACCTGGGCCGTCATCACAGACGGTTATGAATACCTTGTTGCCCTTTTTCCCTGCACTGATGTCGATATGCTGGTCTGCCCACTTGAAGGCATTGTCCATCAGGTTTCCAAGCGCTTCCATCAGGTCGCCTTCATCACCTTTAAATATGACTGTTTCATCAATGTGCACATCGACGCTGATATGTTTATCGTGATAAACCTTCTGTAAGGATCTAAGGATACGATGGGTGACTGCTTCAACGCTGACTGACTTGCCGATGCTGGTAGAGCCTGCCGTTGCAGCACGCTGCAGCTGATACTCGACGATAGAATTCATCGTCGTGATCTGTTCCAGTTGGGTATCGTCTGGTCTGTTGTTTAAACTGCTCTGCAGGACAGCCAGTGGTGTTTTTAAACTGTGTGCGAGATCGCCCAGTGCATTACGGTATCGTGTTTTCTGGTCACGTTCCTGTTGCAGCAATACATTGATGTTGCTGGTGAGCTG
The DNA here is from genome assembly GCA_030673345.1 of Pseudomonadota bacterium. Taxonomy (GTDB): domain Bacteria; phylum Pseudomonadota; class Gammaproteobacteria; order SZUA-229; family SZUA-229. The sequence continues at coordinate 3,570 of DAOVJH010000023.1, read as the reverse complement.
TTCTATTTCCTGTGGGTAGTGCTGCTGTATCTGTTCTTGCTGGCCGTTTTCGATCTGGCTGAGTTCGATACCGACCCTTCGTAAGGGTGACAGTCCCCACCTCAGGATCAAGGCCTGGCTGATGAGTAATAATATCGCCATGGCGATCAGCCAGCTCAATAAGGTCTTGCGGTACTGGCTGATCTGCCGGTTGAATGATTTCAGGTCAGTCGTGATATTAAACGTCAATGCGATACTGCTGGAGGCGCTCGCCCAGTCCACACCATAAGCAAAGGTGTAATAATCCTGCTTGTTTTCACTTATCTTTTTGAACTGTTTGTCACCACTCGCTAATGAGATCGGCCGAGGCGGGGTTGCGCCTAATGCTGAAGATGAGCGCCACAATATCAAGCCGGCTTGGTTGGTGATGTAGGCATAGGTGCCGGAACTGGGAAGCCCTAATAGAGAGTCGAGTTCGTTCGAAGGCATCTGTAATGTGTTGCCCTCGACTTCGGCGACTGCCATCAGAGCATAGAGCTGACTGGTCAAAGTATCACGCAGCGCACTTTCGGTGCTATCGATAAAGGCGCGTTCGAGTGTTACCGCTGTTAAAGTGATAAATATCACCAGTACCAGTGTCGCACTGAGAATGATTCGACGATTAAGAGACATTAAGAATCAGGCGTCATTTGACTGCGTCAGTTGTTTCTGAATTCGAAGTGTCTGAATCACAAAGGGTGAATCGATAGCCACGGTTACGCAGCGTTTCGATCGGTTTAAGTGAGCCATCCGGGTCAAGTTTTTTACGCAGGCGCCCGATTAAAACTTCGATCACATTACTGTCGCGGTCATCATCATGCGGATAAAGATAATCAGCCAGTCGGGTTTTAGAAACGGCTTCACTGGAATGTCGCATAAGGTATTCGATCATACGATATTCAAATGCTGTGATATCGACCACTTCATCATTTAACAGCAACTGCTGTGTACTCAGGTTTAGCGTGATGCAGCCGCATCGGTGTTCTGTCGTGGGTGAACCGGTGGCGCGGCGAAGCAGGGCTTTGATGCGCGCGAGCAGTTCCTCCATCTGGAAGGGTTTTACCAGGTAATCATCGGCACCGGCTTCAAGCCCTTCGACTTTTTCCTGCCAGCGGCTGCGAGCTGTCAGGATAAGAACGGGCAGTGTGCTGCCTTGCGCTCGTAATTTTTTGATGATATCGATGCCGCTCATGCCGGGCAGGCCGATGTCTATGATGGCAGCATCAAGCGGGTATTCGGTAGCAAAGAAATAACCTTCGTTACCGTCAGCGCTGGTATCGACGATGTGGTTTTCGGACTCAAGGTTTGTCTTGATCTCCGACTGTAGATTCAGTTCGTCTTCGATGACCAGGATGCGCATGGTTATCTATCAGGTTTTGAGCCGGTGCCAGGGTTGGCTTTCCCGTTTTGTCCATCGACGTGAATGATTTTTATCTTGCCGTTGTCGTTCAGAATTTTCACCTGGTAGGTATTCGATTCGTGTTTAACAGAAAGCACGCGACCGGGATATATCTGTGTGGCGATGTCGACTGCCTGCTCTTTACTGGCCGCTTCAGGTGCGGCAGCTGCCAGTGAGCTCATCGATAATATCGAAATAAAGAACAGGGGTAAGAATATTTTTTTCATGTGGAAGACCGCAACTGGTTAACAATTGAAGCTTACACCGAAGTGGCATGCTTAACCATATGTTGTCGGGCAGCGACGACGCATGAGACAGGCTGCCCGACACACATGATATTGCTAGTCACGGAAAGTGATGTCGAAGTTGTCAGTGTGCAGGCCGATCATGAACCGCAGTTGATTCAGTCCATAGAGGTGATCATTGTAATGGCGGTCATTCACTACGTAGGTCGTGTGACTGTGTCCTCTGTGGTTGTTATAGCGATGGTTATGGTTGCCATGCTTATTATGTGCGTGGTCGTTGCGGCGGCTCTGCCACTTGTTGTATTGATGCTTCGAATTGTGCCGCGAATGATCTCTATGGTTTTTCCTGTGCGAATTCTGATGCTGTTTGCCAGTGTGTTTGCGCTGCTTGCTGTGTGAGCGGCTATCAGCTTGAGAATATTGTGATTTATAATGGCGTGAGTCACCCTTGTCTGCCATCGTGACGGTTGGCGCTAACGCCAGGCCTGTAACGAGTAAGGTCAACGGTAAATATTTAAGTGTTATTTTGTTGTTCATCTCTGTTCTCCAGTTTGCTTTAACAAGACCGGGTTTTGCCCGATGACTGTAATTTAACGCTAACTGGATGAATGAAAGCTGAACGAGGATTGCTGTATTAAAAAATGGGGGCATCCCGGGTATCAGTTAATACCTGATACCCGGGATGGATTCAATCAGTGTGAAGGTGGTCTGTTGCTCTGAATCTTTGTCAGAGCCCCACCGTTTCCTGCTAAAAGTTTTATGTGCCTGCTTTTATCAGGCCTGGTTATCAGGCCGGGCCCAGATCAAGCCGGGCCTGATTGCAGGGTTGCTTAAGATCCTTCGGTTATCGGAAGCAGTGTCAGCTCAACGCGTCGGTTCTGCGCACGGCCTTCAGCGGTAGCGTTACTTGCTATTGGATTTTTCTCACCAAAACCAACGACGTCAAAACGAGCTGGCGTGATCTTTTTACTTTTGAGGTAGGCGGCAACAGAGCTTGCACGCTCTTGAGACAGTTGTTGGTTGTAAGCATCAGAGCCCTGGCTGTCAGTGTAACCGGCAACAACGATGATGGTTTTTTCAAACTCTTCAAGGACCAGTGCTACAGAATCCAGTACGCTATAAAAATCAGCTTTCAGGCTACGGCCGTCGCTTGGGAAGGTGATATTGCCAGGCATGATCAGGTTGATGTTGTCGCCATCACGTTCCACGCTAACGCCAGTGCTGCGCAGTTGTTTTCTTAATTTAGCTTCCTGTGTATCCATGTAATAACCGACGCCGCCGCCAGCGATGGCGCCGATACCTGCATCGCGCAGCATACGTCTGTTACGTTCGCCTGCATTTTTATCTTTGTTTGCTATGTAGGAGATTACCAGTGCTGCACCTGCACCGATGCCTGCACCTTTGGCGGTGTTTGTTGTTTTTTCTTCGCCGGTGTAAGGGTCGTAAGTCGTGCAGGCGCTAAGAGCTGTTATGCTGGCAAGACTTATAGCGGTGATCAGTTTTTTCATGGTTAAAGTACCTTTTAGATGAATTCGTGTTGTGAGCAATATTGGCCATTAAATGGCGGTGTTATTGCAGTCTGAATATTTTGTTCATGTATTGCAGTGGGGCGGCATTATATAATATTCGTTCTAGATGTTGTGGTAAAATTCACATAACGCAAACTGTATGTATTTTATTTTATAGTTCGTATATAAATATCTTCGATTATCCGTTTTATATAATCAGTAACAAATCCTAAAAACCCCCTATTTATTAAAAGGTTTATTATGAAAACAGCTACACGTATGGCAATCGCCGCAGTCTCAATTCCCCTGCTTATTACCGGTTGCCTGAACAACAATCCAGTCGTACAGCAAGGCAGTGTAATGGTGAGTGATGTAGTCAGTATCTGTGGTGCGATCGTCG
>DAOVJH010000393.1 GCA_030673345.1 Pseudomonadota bacterium | reverse complement strand
TCTCAAAACTTTGGTCTGATCGACAGTGATGATAATTTTTCTTCGTTATTGTATGTGCCCTATATGAACGCCCAGACCGGTTCGACGATGGCACCTGCTGTTGGTGATGAGATACGTTTTGGTCTGACACGTGGTGCGATGCCACCGAATGGAAGGAAACCATTATTTAGTTCTGACCCGGCAGACAATGTTTTGTGTGCGAAATTTTTCTGTTTAGGTGCTGAAGATCACATGGTGAGCTGGTTGATTACAGATGGCCAGTTTGCAGGTGATTATGTCGTTGCCTGGGAAGATTTAAAGTTTTTAGGTGACCGTGATTATAATGATCTTGTGCTGCGTATTTCTGGTGTGGCGGTCGTTCCTGTGCCCGCTGCTGCCTGGTTGTTTGGTTCGGGTCTGTTAGGGCTGGCAGCTGCTGCTAGACGTCGCGCATAAAATGTAGCACATAATTTCACAAGCTATATAATAAGAGCCATCGTTATCTTTTAACGATGGTTTTTTTGTTAGACAGGCAGGGAAATGATAATGATGACATTTGTAAAAATTATAGTGTTAGCCATGGTGCTGGTGTTAGGCCTGACTTTTTTTATCCTGCATAGGAATGGTGCCAACCTGTTTCAGGCGCCAGGTTTTTATCCACGGTTAACAACCTACCTGACGAAGAACACGGCGGCAACAGCGGATGACCATCCCTTTGAAGAGTTGCGTACCCCCGTGTTTAATGTCAGTGCTGAAAAACTGTACCAGCGTGTTTTATACGTGGCGGCGGCATCAGGCTGGAACGTTCTTGCTCACGACAGTGATAATCAGGATGGTAATTTTGTCGTGCGCACGCCAGTCTTCCTGTTCGAAGATGATGTGTATATTCAGGTTAAGTTTGTCGATGTCAATGAGTCATCTTTGTATGTACGTTCAAGTTCGCGTACGGGCAGAGCTGATCTTGCAGCCAATGCCGGTCACATACAGGACTTGATCAAGGCAATAAAAGATAAGCGCTGATTTACTGCTGGTCTATTGACTACTGGTCTGTCAGTGTCTTCAGGAAGGCCACCAGATCCTGCACTTCACCGGCGGTCAGGTTTAGCTCACCGATAGCGCCTTCGTCATCCATGTTTTGTGGGACTTCCGGCGCGTCAGGAAACCCCGAGTCTCGCGTGTTATAAAACTCCACCACTTCTACCAGGGTAGTGAAAACACCGTTATGCATATACGGTGCTGTTATATCAATATTGCGCAGATTTGATGTGCGGAACTTCCCGTTATCCTGTGCGATGCCTGTATCGCCACCGAGACCTGGATCATTGGCTGGTGCGCCTAATGCGATATCAAGTGTATTGTTAGCAGGCACGCCTATATTTTTATATTCAAAGTTTGAAAAAACCTGTGGATCACCATTTGGTGTGGTGTGGCAGGTGTCGCATTGTGCCTTACCGTTAAACAGGTTCTGGCCTCTGTTCTCCGCCTGGGTGAAAACCGCGTTGCCATTTTGTACCTGATCAAATTTAGCAGTGAATGGTGAAAAAAAAGTGCTGCGTTCGAAGGCGGCAATCGCATCAGCGACGTAAGCATAGGATACATTGACGTCATCCAGGATATTCGTGCCAAACAGTGTTTCAAAATCACCGGCGTAAACAGCCAGTTTGATGCTGTATATAACGGCTGATTCATTGGCATTGGCCATCTCGACAGGATTAAGAAAAGGCATCTTTGCCTGTTCTTCCAGCGATTCGGCACGGCCGTCAAGAAACAGGCCGCCGATCAGTACCGGGAAGGCTACACCTCCGCCAACGGGTGTTCTGAGGATGGTGTGCGAGTCAGGTATGTGTGCAGCGTAACTTGCCGTGGGTGAATTACGGTTACCGATGCTGGCGTTGTCGGCGCCAAGGGAAGTGGCATCAGCGCTGTCAGGGTCGTCAAAGCCGACAGCAGGTGTATGGCAGCTGGCACATGCCTGGCCGGCGGGATCGGACAGGCTGGTATCGTTGTATAGTTTTTCACCAAGGCTGACCAATGCAGCAGTCTCAACCACCGTGCCGTCTTTAACGGTGGTAGTGTCGATCGTGATTGGTTCATTGTTTGGAGTGGTGTCAGTGAGGGGTGTCTCGTCACTGCTACTGTCGCTGCAGCCAGATAACAGGATAATGCTGCAGATAAACGCTGAAACAAATAAGGTGGCCAGATAATTTAGCGCTGGTTTGTTCATGAAAATGTGGTCCGTTATCGACGATAACTGTCATTATAATTCTCTTTAGCCAGAAAATGATATCGGTTTTATCACTGTAT
>DAOVJH010000253.1 GCA_030673345.1 Pseudomonadota bacterium | reverse complement strand
GGCACCAAACTGCTTCGATTTATCGTTTGCGAAGGATTGGGAAAGACTGGCGCCAAGGCTGGCTTGTGATATGGGATCCATTTTTATAAAAACTCAACAAATAAAAAACTGACACTTTACTGTCATCTCGACCAGCGGGAGAGATGCTTGTACACTGGCGACAGAAAATCTCTCACATTCGTTCGAGATGACAATGCCAACTATACCAAATTGATTATATTAAAAGCAATATAAGAAAATTATAATATTCATCCGATTTGGCTTAGCCATAGAATTATCATGACCGAAAAAGAATTTACCGAAATATCACTGACCGTAGGTCTGACTTTTGGCATCAGCTACATGCTGTTTATCGTCTATAAACTGGCAGAAGAATCTAAAGCCGGTAAATACGGCATGATGATTTTGTTTGTCGGCTTAGGGCTGGGAATCTTTGGTTTCGTGGCAAAATATGGCATCAAACTATATCTTGCCAGTCAGCTAGCTTAAGCTGCTGTATTTCTTTAGTACTGTGACGGCATTAGTGCTGTAACGGCATTTCCTGCTGCATAGTATGCCCACTATGATCCATACCGTGCTTATGCCCGCCACTCAGGGCTTTAGTAAGTATCATCGCACCAAACGCAATCAGCAAGATACCGGCGATATAACGTGTCCATTTATGACGGGTAAATCGCTGCAGTTTCTCAGCAAAACCGCCCATCGCCAATAACATCGGTAATGTGCCGACACCAAATGCCAGCATCAACATAGCGCTTTTAACCGCATCGCCTGAAGTCGCGGCCCAGGCCAAAGTGCTATAGACCAGACCGCAAGGCAGCCAGCCCCAGAAAAGCCCCAGGCCCAATGCCTGCAGCGGAGATCTCACCGGCATAAAACGCCGGCCAACGGGTTCGATCAAACGCCAGAAATGGCCGCCTAGCCGTTCCAGTGGTTTCATCGTCTGCAGCCAGCCGCCGATATAGATGCCCAGGGCGACCATGAACAGGCCACCGACGATACCACCAACAGGAAAACGGCCTATCTGAAAGAAGCCGCCTATCGAACTGCTCAGCAGGCCGATAATCAAACCGGCTAATGAATAACTGAATAGACGCCCGGCATTATAGGTGAGCAGGTAAGGCAACAGTTTTAACGAAGACTGCCGCGTTGCTTCTGGCAGGCCCATGGTTAGCGCACCAACGATACCGCCACACATGCCGATACAGTGCGTCGAACCCAACAACCCGATCATGAAAGCTGCGAGTAGCGTTAACTCACCCACTCGTGCAGACTAAAACTTTTTACGTAATGGAATATCCATTGGCTGTTTTATACTTATCGCACCACGCAGGTCACCTAGCTTGTAACCTGTTGCCTGGTCAAACGGATATTGTTTATCCAGTTCAGCTTTCACTGTCCCGGGAATCTGTTCATCACTGCCATGGCAATTCAAGCACACCGGTTTAACAGGCATCGGCTTCATGAAGCGATAATACGATTTACCTGCTTCATCCACTACTTCTGCCTGCTTCATCGTCGAATAGCTCTCGCCCTTTTCAGCACGTGCTGCAAATTTAGCCAGTGTTTCTCGCTCCCATTGATCGGGAGTACCTAACATAGGGTTACGCGTTTTAGTGGTAACACGTGTTACCCGCCAGCCATTTTCTAATGACAGTTTATTGGCGATTTCAGGTGCGATATCCTTACACACCTTGATTGCAGCAACAGGGCCATTTGCCTTCATTTCTTTTTTCAGATGGCCGCCCAGCTGTTTTACAAACTGTTGCGACACCTGTTTGGCAGCCTTCTCACGCTGGCCCAGATCATCTGCAAAAACCACCGAAGTAAGCAGCATCAAACTGACAAAAATGATTTGATGCTTTAGGAATTTATTTAGAGTTATCACGTTTTTGACCCTGTTAGATTTAATAGTGCCGCCATTATATTAGAATAACCTAATACAGGCATTGATAAATATCATGGTTGCCGCATAGCCTTCATGGTGCGCATGGGGCTGTCTGATAAACAGACTCATATTGAAGAAAAAGCTGTTTGTGCCGCAGGCTACAGCACTAGCCTTCGACGATCTTGTTTAATGCCTCGATATCCAGATCAAAATGATTGGAGCGGATCTCCCTCATCAGCTTTAAACGTTTAAACTCAGAAATAGTACGGCTGGCTGTCTCGATGGTAATGCTTAATATTGAGCCGATATCTTCCCGGCTGAACAGAAAACATTCGGAAGATCCACTTTCGACCAGGCGTAACAATAAATTTGCCATGCGTTTTTTAGCCGATCCTGTCGATAACTTGGTTAACCAGGCATCAGCGTCATTCAGCACTTTTTGCCATTGAGCCATCAGGTCTTTATGTAAAACCGGATTAGTCTGGCTTATCTGCATAACCGCTTCTTTAGGGTAACGGCACAACTCAGTGGTGCGCAACACGACTGCCTCATGCTCATAGTGTGTATTGACCAGCATCTCTAAGCCAATAACATCTGTGCTGCGCATCAAACGGACGATGCGCTGCGTGCCATCCGGCAGATACTGCACCAGTTTTACTAAACCGCTTCGCACAGTAAAAAGATGATGTCCCTCGTCACCGACCTTATATAGCACCTCGCCCGGTTTCAGGGTCACCTGCTCGATCGGTTCATGGATATGTTCAAAATCCTGCTCCGTCAAACCACTAAATAGCGCCGAACTTCTCATCGAGCAGTCGTAACAGTTTTTATAACCTTCCCAGGCTTGCATGGATGTCACCCGTTTTACCATTTTGAGTCCCAATTGAACAAATAAAGAATTATTCTACATCTTATATTACATATCACACACGAGTATTTTGATATATCTCAATTTCTCATTCATTAAAGTCATAACCATGCTTCTTTAACAGCTCACGTGCCTCATCGCCATAACGACTTATCCACTGCTGTAACACTGCATTACTGATCTTCACCCCGATACGCAGCTGCCTGTCGAGGCGGACGAGTCCTTCATCAGAAATTCTCTGATCTCGAGAAACACCTGGCACAGGTCTTTTACTCATCTTTTTACCAGAACCACCAGCCAGAATTTAATTCATCCTCACAGGTCTTTAACTGCGCACCATATTTCCTGGCGTTCCTATCGACTTTATTGGCCACTTTTATAAGCCAGGGTTTTTTATTATAGGTTTTACGTTTATAACCACCGTGACCTTCGTGGTAAGCGAGGTACTGGTTTTTTGCATCCCATTTGGAAACTTTGAATTTATCGTAGGTGTATTTTCCATACCAGCCGATAAAGTCGACAGCATCATCAAAGTCATCACGATCAGCGCCCCAGTTATGTGTTGATTTGATGTACCAGTCCCAGGTGTCATCTTTTACCTGTGCGTAACCATATGCTGACGATTTACGACCGATAGGAATAATCCATAAAAAATATTCCATCTCAGTTTCCGCATCGTGTTTGAAACTTGATTCCTGATGGATGATCGCCATCTGTACCTGGATGGGCACACCCCAACGCTCGAAGCTATCTTTAGAATCATCGTACCAGTCATCTTTCTCTTCGAAGATGTCACAGATATTATTGATATTTTTTGGCGGCGC
>DAOVJH010000291.1 GCA_030673345.1 Pseudomonadota bacterium | reverse complement strand
AGTCCAGCCTTTGATTACGCCTTTGACCGGGAATGAAGCCGGTTTGTCACGCTTGTAAGAGCTGTCGGACTCACGACCGTCGATCAAAGTGCCTTTGTAGTGCGTGGTAACCGTGTCAGAGTCTTTAGGCTGTTTGCCATCACCCGTTGTTATTATCTTGTACTGCAGGCCGCTTTCAGTGGTGATCACACCCGGTTTTTTAGCATTCGCTTCAAGAAAAGCCTTGCCCTCAGCCATGTTGGTTGAGGCGCCTTCAGCCTGTTTTTTAACCAGCGTATCGCGAAGTTCTTCCTGGAAATCGGTTTTAGCCTGTAGACGTGCCTCATCATTCAGAGCAAGTTCTGAACCATTGAATGCATCGGCGATACCGCGGTTCAGTGCGATGACATCCAGCTCTATGCCTTGCTGTTTCAAGCGGCTGGCAATGTCAACGCCATAGCTGTAGCTGGCTTTCTGCTGCGTGGTTTCAAGGGTCAGCTTATCGCCGGCGCCTTCGTTACAGGCGCTGAGGCCTAGAGATATTGCTGTAATGCCCGCTAAACGGTATAGATTGTGCATAGTATTTCCTTAAATTGAATAGTGGGGCAGAATTTATCAGCTCAACTGGACAACATCAAGCCATGCATTTTTGTCAAATCAGGCTAAAATTAGTAATGTCCGGTTTTTTGATGATATTCATGCTGCCAGCGTATGGCTGTTACTGTGGTACGAACTATGTAAAATGCAGCATGTCTATTGATGTACATTAATAATCTTTAGGAGAAAATATGTTCCTGGTTAAACCTTTCCTGCTGTCCGCAATGTTGTTTGTCGTTTTTACATCAAACAGTTTTGCTGCCCTGCCAGCTTACGCCAATGGTCAGGCCATACCCAGCCTGGCACCGATGATAGAAAAGACCCGGCCAGCTGTGGTTAATATCGCCACGCGCGGATCGATCGATATACAGAATCATCCCTTATTGAATGACCCATTATTCAGGCGCTTTTTTAAGGGCTTTGAAAATCTGCCACAGCGTAAAGAAGTCAAAAGCCTGGGCTCAGGCGTTATCATCGATGCCGATGCTGGCTATATCGTGACTAACCATCACGTCATCGATGGTGCTGATGAGATTGCGGTGACCTTGCATGATGGCCAGCAGCTGGAAGCAAAGATCGTCGGTTCTGACCCGGAAGCGGATGTGGCAATCTTAAAGGTGGAACATAAGAAACTGACCAGTATTCCTTTTGCGGATTCATCTAAAATACGGGTCGGTGACTTTGCCGTTGCAATCGGAAATCCATTTGGACTGGGTCAAACGGTAACTTCCGGTATCATCAGTGCGTTGGGCCGAACCGGATTGGGTATTGAGGGTTATGAAGATTTTATCCAGACCGATGCCTCTATCAATCCAGGAAACTCGGGTGGCGCACTGGTGAACTTGAATGGTGAACTGGTCGGCATCAATACGGCGATATTGGCTTCAGGGGGCACCGGTAACGTCGGTATCGGTTTTGCTATTCCGATAAACATGGTGCGTGAGCTAACCAACCAACTGATCGAATATGGTGAAGTGCGCCGCGGCATGCTGGGTGTCATCATGCAGAACCTGACGCCGGAACTGGCGCGTGCTTTTGGTCTGGATATGCATCAGGGCGTGGTGATCTCGCAGGTTGTTGAAGATTCTGCAGCCAGCAAAGCCGGTTTAAAAGCGGGTGATGTGGTTTCAGATATCAATGGTGTGCCAGTGAAAAGTGCATCAGCGATGCGAAATATGGTGGGCTTGATGCGCGTTGGTGCAAAGATGGAGATAATCGTACTGCGTAATGGTGATAAAAAGAAACTCACCGCTTATATCGAGGATGAGGTAGAACAGTCGATTGCGGGCGAAAAACTGAATCCAAAACTTGCTGGCGCAGTGATCGAAAGTCATGATGAGGCGGGTAATACCTTCCTCGTCGTTGCCGAGGTATCCAGAGGCAGTGCGGCCTGGAATGCACGCTTGCGTAAAGGTGACCTGATCCTGTCGGTTAACCGTGCGCCGGTGAAATCATTGGATGATATTAAGAAAATGGTGAAACCCGGCGATGAGCAGATATTATTTAACGTTCAGCGTGGACAGACGGCGTTGTTTATTCTTATTCAGTAAGTATAAAAAGTAAACGCTTCAAATATCTGTCATCTCGAACGGATGTGAGAGATCTTGAGCTATCGCTGCAATAAGATCTCTCACATCCGTTCGAGATGACAGGCAGTTTTATATTAGTACCTTAATTTCTCACTCTTTATTATGGTGCTGGTCATTATGTACCCAGCGCTCACCTTTATCCGTTACTTCTTTTTTCCAGAAGGGTGCGTTTGATTTAAGTTCTTCCATCATGTGACGGCATGCATCAAACGCCTGTGCGCGGTGACCTGACCAGGCGACGGTCAGTACGATAGGCTCGCCTGGACGGATATCACCAAAACGGTGGATGATCAGGCAGTCATCAAGTTCGAACTGTTCAGTGCAGTCCTTGCATAATTTGTCGAGATAATGCTGGGTCATGTCCGGGTAATGTTCCAGCGTCATGTGGGTGACGGTTTCCTTTATATTGAAGTCACGCATGGTACCGGTAAAGCTTGCGGTGGCACCATACTGCCCGCCTCGCAGGTGTTCCGTTTGATAGCGCTGAATCTCGTCCCAGGGATTAAAGATCTTGTCTAATAGAATAGCAGGCATGTTAAATATTCAGCCACCGGTTACGGGTGGGAAAAATGCGACTTCGTCACCATCGTGAACAGTCGCATCGGGTTTTACATATTCCATGTTGATGGCGCACAAGGTATTGTCGGGCATGGTCTTGCCATTGCTGGCATCTTTCCAGACCATTGAGACAATGCTTCCATCACTGTAAGGCAGTGTGGCTTGCTGTTTTCCGATGAGTTCGCGCAGGCTAGCGAAGAATTGTACGTTGATGCTCATGGTGGTTATCTTAACGATTTATGGTTTGGGAGTCATGGTTTATGTTGGCTTGCTGATTTGTTTAGAAGTGAGTTTTTTCTGTAGGAGCGGAATAAAGTTCCGCTTCTACAGGTGAATGCATCGCCAACGGAGCGTGGGCCGCAATGCCTAACTAAATCAAAATCGTAGATGTTAAACACTAGACCATTAATAAAAATGGCATAATAACCCCCAGTCACAGTAATAAAAATACGGTTAATACAATGACAGATGACCAGTTAAACCACTTCAACCAACGCGGCGAAGCCCATATGGTCGATGTCGGT
>DAOVJH010000382.1 GCA_030673345.1 Pseudomonadota bacterium | reverse complement strand
CATATCATGGACGGCTAGATCAGCTAAAACTTTACGGTCGATCGCAACGTCTGCTTTAGACAGACCATTGATCAAACGGCTGTATGAAATACCGCACTCTGCAGCTGCTGCGTTGATGCGAACGATCCATAGTGAACGGAAAGTACGTTTCTTAACGCGGCGGTCACGGTATGCATATTGACCGGCTTTGATAACGGCTTGATGTGCTACACGGTAAACACGGCTACGTGCACCGTAATAACCTTTTGCTTTGGCTAAAACTTTTTTATGTTTAGCTCTGGCTTGTACGCCTCTTTTTACTCTTGGCATTGCTCTATTCTCTTAATCTTAATAAATGACGTGAAGGATTATACGTATGGCAACATACGGATAAGCATCTTCTTATCATTTTCATGAACCTGTGCATCATCACGTAAATGACGTTTACGCTTGGTGCTCTTCTTGGTCAAAATATGACGACGATGTGATTTACCACGTTTAAATCCGCCGGAACCGTTCTTGCGAAAACGCTTTGCAGCTCCGCGGTTTGTTTTCATCTTAGGCATGTGCCTTCTCCAAAACTTAAATTCTTTCTATTAACTGTTAACTTGGTAACAGCTAACGCATCAACTGTTACTTATTGGTCTTTTTAGGACCCAGTACCATGACCATCTGGCGGCCTTCCATTCCCGGCATCTGCTCAACATTGGCGATCTCTTCCAGATCAGCCACTACCCGTTGCAACAATTGCATGCCCAGTTCCTGATGCGCAAATTCACGCCCTCTGAAACGCATGGTGACCTTGGTCTTGTCACCACCTTCAAGAAATTTTTTCAGCTTGCCCAGCTTGGTGTTATAGTCACCTACCTCTGTACGTGGCCGGAACTTAATTTCTTTCACCTGGGTGCGACGTTGTTTCTTTTTCGCGCCCTGCTTCTTCTTGCTGTTTTCGAACCTGAACTTACCGAAATCCATGATCCGGCAAACAGGCGGTTCCGCATTGGGAGAAACTTCAACCAGATCCAATGAAACGCTTTTTGCTTTTGCTAGCGCCTCCTCACTTGTCAAAATGCCGAGTTGTTCACCTTCATGGTCAATAACCCGAACTTCAGGATAAGTAATGTCGCCATTAATGCGCGTCTTTTTTGGTGCAGCGATAGTTTTATTCCTCTAAAACAGCATGACCGCGGCGCGCGATCTCCAATGAAAACCGGTTTACCAGGTCATCAACTGACATAGTTCCCAGGTCTTCACCGCTTCGCGTGCGAACGGCCACTGTATTTGTTTCAAGCTCCCGATCACCGATAACCAGCATGTAGGGAACCCGCTGTAAAATGTGCTCGCGAATTTTATATCCTACCTTCTCATTTCTCAAGTCCAATTCGACCTTAAATCCTTGCGAAACAAGACTTTTTTGCATTTTTTTGGCAAATTCGGCCTGTTTGTCGGTAATATTGAGAATCACGGCATGAACCGGCGCTAACCAGAGCGGAAATTTAGCCTCGTGCTCTTCGATCAAAATACCCACAAATCGCTCGATCGAACCCAAAATTGCACGGTGCAACATCACCGGTGTGTGTTTACTGTCATCAGCAGCAATATACTGGGCATCGAGACGTCCTGGCATCGAGAAATCGACCTGCATGGTACCGCACTGCCATTCACGCCCCAGGCAGTCACGTAACACAAATTCTATCTTCGGACCGTAGAAGGCGCCCTCACCCGGCTGCAGTTTCCAGTCCAGTTTTTTGTTGTCCAGCGCCACTTCCAGCGCTTTTTCAGCTTTGTCCCAGGCTTCATCATCACCCACACGCTGTTCCGGACGGGTTGATAGCGCGACTTTAATATCGGTGAAACCAAAATCTTCATACACTTCATAGACCAGGTCGATAAAGGCTGAGACCTCGTCCTGCAGCTGGTCTTCTGTACAAAAGATATGGGCATCGTCCTGCACAAAGTTTCTTACCCGCATAAGACCATGCAAGGTACCCGAAGGTTCGTTACGATGGCATGAACCAAACTCCGCCAGACGGATTGGTAGATCACGGTAACTTTTCAGCCCCTGGTTAAACACCTGGATATGGCACGGGCAGTTCATCGGTTTAACTGCATAATCACGATTTTCTGAATGCGTGGTAAACATCATGTCACCAAACTTGTCCCAGTGACCCGATTTTTCCCACAGACTGCGGTCAACGATCGACGGCGTATGAATCTCCTGATAATCGTGCTGCAGCAATTTATTACGAATATACTCTTGCACCGTCAGGTAAATCGACCAGCCTTTTTCATGCCAGAACACCATACCCGGTGCTTCTTCCTGCATATGAAAGAAGTCCAGTTTTTTAGCCAGTTTTCGATGATCGCGTTTTTCTGCTTCTTCCAGTTGATGCAGATAAGCATTCAACTGCTT
>DAOVJH010000034.1 GCA_030673345.1 Pseudomonadota bacterium | reverse complement strand
TTTATCGGTGGTATGTTAGCTGGTTTCGGGCTGCCGGCAGTGCTTGCTTATGGTGTGTATGTCGGTGAAGTACTTGCGCCGCTGATGGTTATCGCAGGTTACAGGGCCAGGATCGGTGGATTGATAATAGCGGTAAACATGCTGTTTGCAGTGATCCTTGCGCATAGCGGTGATTTTTTTAGCCTGTCGGAACATGGCGGATGGATGGTTGAGCTGCAGATGTTTTATCTGCTGTCTGCGATTGCTGTTGTTTTTCTAGGTAGCGGCAGGCAGGCAATTAAGCCTGATTGACATTCTATGAGTGAGGATCCGATTAAATATACGGTCATAAAGAAAAGACGTGTGCTAAACAGCCTTGGTGGTCAGATGGTGCTGCTGATGTCTGGCATCTTGCTGATCGCCATGATAACCAATGCCTATCTCCAGTTTCGTGATGAAGTCTTTACCATGGAGCAGGTGTTGAATGTACGGGCCCAGTCTTTAGGCCAGGTGCTGGCATCAGTCAGTATAGAATCACTGGTGGAGTACGATGTACAAAAGCTAAATAAAAACATCGAAGCGGTAACCTCGCAATCACAGGTCGTACATGCTGTGATCCTGGACACCAGGGGTAATTCACTTACCACTTTTCTTGACCTGAATGATATCTATATTCAGAACACACTGAACAACTTGAATAATGTCGATTCGGCTGCGATCGTAAATGAACTCGATAAGATTCCAGAACTGGTAACTTACAAGGTGCCGGTGATGTCTGATGGCACGATGCTCGCGCAGGCAGTTGTTGTGCTGGATAACAGTGAATATGTGGCGGCATCGGCTGAAAAATTTGAAGAAAAAGTATTGAGTACACTTTTTATCGGCCTGTTCGTTGGTATGGGTATCTATTTTGTTTTTAGCCGACATATACTGGCACCGATTCAGGCTTTATCTGAGGGCGCTAATAAAATCGCAAATTCAGAGTTTGGTCATGAGATACAGGTGAAAGGTGATACGGAGTTAAGTGATCTGTCGGCAAATTTTAATCAGATGTCAGAAAATATCGAGTTGCTTATCGCTGACAGGGATGCAGCTTTAAAAGATCTGGAAGATCTGAACAAGGAACTGGAGAAGCGCGTACAGGACAGGACGATCGAACTGCAGGCGCTTAATACGGAGATCGCACGGCAGGCGATGCATGACCCGCTGACCGAGTTGCCGAACAGGACGTTGTTAGTCGAACGGCTGAGACAAAATATCTACCTGGCAAAGCGAAATGAAAAACAGGTCGCTTTTCTCATGCTTGATCTTAATAATTTTAAAGAAGTAAATGATACTCTCGGCCACCCGCAGGGTGATCGATTATTGCTGGATGTTGCTAGCCGTTTACCGACGGCACTAAGGCAGAGTGATACGGTCGGCCGTCTGGGTGGGGATGAGTTTGGTATCGTGCTGCCAGAAGCTGATGGTAGACAGGCGATCGAAGTTGCGAAGAAAGTGCTGGCCAGTCTAGAGCCCAGTTTTGAGCTCGATGAACAGGTTGTATCGATCGGCGCGAGTATCGGTATAGCGCTGTACCCAGAGCACGGTGAAGATGATGCATCGTTGATCAGGCATGCTGATATCGCGATGTACGATGCCAAAAAAAATAAAGGTGAGCCATGTTTGTATGATCCTGAGGCTGATCATTACACCACAGCACGTCTGGCTCTGATGACGGACCTGCGTCATGCAGTCGAGAATGATGAGCTGCAACTCTATTACCAGCCGCAGGTTGAATTGAGCACCAGGAAAGTGCTGACGGTCGAGGCCTTGTCGCGGTGGGATCATCCTGAACACGGTAATATCTCTCCGGGAGAATTTATCCTGCTGGCTGAATCAAGTGACCTGATACGTTCGATCAGTGACTGGGTATTAGAAAAGACGATCAGCCAGATCGCCAAATGGCAGGCGCAAGGTGCAGATATCGTTGTTTCTCTAAACCTGTCGGCACGAGATCTGTTAAACCCCTCACTGTCCGACACCATCAAGTCTCTATGTGAAAAACATGATGTAAGTCCATCGCTGTTAAAAATAGAAGTCACCGAAAGTGTCATCATGTCTAACCCGGAAAAAGTGATCGATGTGCTGGAGGACCCTATATTGTCACAGGTCAACTACGCGATAGATGATTTTGGTACGGGTTATTCATCACTGAGTTATCTTAAAAAATTGCCTATAAATGAAGTTAAGATAGATAAAAGTTTTGTGCTCGATATGATCGGAAACGCAGAAGACACCAGTATCGTGCGGTCAGTGATCGAACTGGCGCATAACCTGGGGTACACCGTTGTTGCAGAAGGCGTTGAGACAGAGCAGACATTGACACAGCTCGAACTGTTGGGTTGTAATGTGGTGCAGGGTTTTTATTTTTCACCTGCCGTCGAGGCCGATGCGTTGCTCGATGTAATAAAAACGATAGAAAGAGATTCTGCCTGAGAGAGGAATTTATGATTAAGATCAGAGCTTGTACGGTGTTATTGATAACGATGTTGTCTACCAGTATCTATGCGGGAAAGACGGCGTTTCTAACGGTGACTGAGCTCGTTGATAGCGGCTACACGTTATTGTCAGGGTTGCAGATACTTGAGATTATGGAAAATAATACGATCCAGGTCGTCGATATAGAAACTGATGCGGTTGTTGTCTCAAAGAGTGATGATGCCAGCGCCGCGATGGATAGAAAGTTTGTGGAGAAAAAAAGCGGTAGCGCATCATCTTCCTTCGATGCGCGTTTAATGGCCAGGGCGCCAGCGCTTGAAGGTAAGATAGATCGCCGGGTGGCCGGTGATGAATTAATCTCGACCGATGGCGTGAGAACTTATCACTTTCGATTGTATAAAAAACAGGAAAGAATATTTGCCGTGCGTGATATCGATAATGGCGATGTATTTTTTGAGGTTGAAGTTAAGTAGGGTGTAACGAGCTGACAAATACCTGTTGTCGGCCAAAAGCGGAAAGTCAAAAACTTATTCACCACAGAGGGCGCAGAGAAAAGCTAAAAATGCTTCAAGTGTCATCCTGACTGAAGCGTAGCGTAATAGAAGGATCTTATGTACCATGCCGATCATAGTGTACCCGTCTCAAGATCCTTCACTGGCGTTCAGGATGACAGCAATAAAAAAGACTTTTTCTGTGACCTCTGTTTCTCTGTGGTAAATCGCTTTTAAATCTTTTGACTGTCAGCTAAGGCTCAACTGTAGTCATTTGTCAGCCAATCCGCAGTTCTTCCATAAAATAACAGACGCAATCTTGTCTTATCGCGCGTTCACTCGTTGTAAACATCGACAATGTTATCGGTTTTTTGAATAGGAGCTTATCGCCATCGCGCTCTAGATATTCATTCGTAATATCTTCATGACTCTCGCTGCTGACGATGATCAGTTGTTCTTTCGTTGAATCGACAGAGGCAAATTCAATACCGGGCTGAATCTGGTGAAAATTTTTATCTTCGAGCTGTGTGTTAAGGCTGATATCACCGGCGTCTCCGAGTGTGACGGTTTTCGGAATCAGGACGCGAGCAATGGTGTGATAGAGTTTTAGATTGTTACTGTTACCTGATGACAGGTCGTCCATCTGTATTATCTTATCGAGATAAGAAAATGCGTGGTCCTCACCTGATCGGTCACTTGCCTGCCCGCATTCGAGTACTACCGCCGGGCAAAAATCTGAAAAAGCCGATGATTGAACACCTTTAGGGTCAGTGAAATACACAGCGATGTCGCTGAACTCTGAGGCCAATACCAGGCCGTGCGGGTTAAGGATGTTGATGCAGCCATAATGCGGATTTTTGCCGGTATTATTGTGTATGTCGATACTTGCGAAAGGTTTCCTTTTTTCCATTATGCTGGTAACGATCTGCATCATATCTTTTTCAGCTGAATCGCTATGATGGCTGCCGGGCCAGATACGATTGTAATCATCCTGAGTATCAAGTCGTCGTTGATTTTCTCTGGCGGCAGCGATGTTTCCCACGAACAGAGAGATTGCCCTGGGTAAAGGTCTGTCCTGATATTTCTTTAACAGCCTCTGAATCGCATATAAACCGGTGGTCTCATTGCCGTGCAGTAAGGTGCATACAAACAGTGGTTGAGGGTTGACGCCTTCCAGATGAAACAGTGTCGGTGATTTCAGTATAGAGTGCAGATCTTCGGCTTTCGCTTGAAGAAACTCATCGGGAATATGGTTCATTTCGTTTAGCATGCGGCTTTCTCACTCAGCTGTTTCATGGGTAGTCTCAAGATCCCATTCGTGCACTGGTCGACCAGATCTCTGGTTCTTTTGATAGTTTAACGTGAGCAGGGTCCTGTCATCTTGATGTGCATTAAGAAAATTCAGCTGCCATTCACTGCCGGTACGATTTTTTTCGACGCGTTGCTCGATTATCGAAAGATAGCGCTTGCTATCTTGCTGGTTGATTCCTAGCTTGTATAAGCCGGTCTCGGCTTCGACCAGTAGTTTATCCAGTATGATCTTCTGTAGTGTGTCGGTTTTTTTATTGAACCAGGTCGTTTTATGTTTTATCCCGATCTGCGCTGCCCTGTAAAAATTATCTTTTGCATCTGTAAATGGCATCGTATATTCAGGTGGTTTTTCAGTCGTTGCATAATAGTGCACCAGACCATAATAAAATGCGATATTGGCAATGTTGTCGATCGTTGTCGGTGCGGCTGCACAGACACGATGTTCGATACGTAGATGTGGCGTGTGGTCCTCATCAAAACCTATCAAGGGCCTGTTCCAGCGCCAGATAGTGCCATTATGCAGGCGCAGGTATTTAACTCTTTCGATCGCAGCCTCGTAATGGACTGGCAGCAGTATAGGGAAGTGATCAAGATTTTCCTGAAAACATTCATACATCGAGTCACGTACATAATCAGATCCAAAGCTGACGCGATGCACAGGGCCGGAAGCTGCACCACCGTAACCACCGGTGGGAACGGCCTGTTCGAAAACGGGTATGCGTGTTTCCTGCCATAGGCGACGGCCAAATAAGCAGGGTGAATTTGCACTTACTGCAACCATCGGCGCCGATAACAGGATGGAGGCATTGTAATAACGTGCAGCAACATCTTGTGGTACCTGTATGTGGATCTGCAGCGAAGTCGCGGCAGCTTCCAGCATCACGTCTTTATGCCTGACCTGCAGATGGTCGCTGCCATTGATGTTCAGTTCTATCTCGATGCCATTACGCTGTCTTAATACTTGTTCGTTAAGCGCCTTGTAACGATCGAGTAAAGATATATTTTTTAGCGTAAGGTCATGATCCTGTAATGTAGGCAATATGCCTATGCCGAGGATGTCTGCGTCAAGGCTTTGGGCCGTAGCGGAACACTGTTGCCATAACTCATCCAGTTTATGTTCAAAGATCGATAATACATCGTGGGATAGTTGTTCTGGATCGACATTGAGTTCGACATTAAATTTCGCCAGCTCAGGGCTTAGCAAGGCGTTGTTTGCTTTTTTGAGGAAGGCTTCATTGATTGCGACCGGGTTGCCTTTTTTGTCGATAAGCCAGCTCTCGAGTTCGTATCCGGCCATCAATGGAGCAGTAGAGAACTTGTGTTCATCAAACCAGTTTTTTACCAATGCAGTCTCATCTTTAAGATTAGAGATAAATTGCTGGTAATCGTTTTTGTTGAAACGACTGTATTTTATTTCTTCGCCCATGTTCCAAGTCTAATATAAAGTGCATTGTGTGTGAAAGGCATTTGATCTTTGTCTATGGAGATAATGTTGTCTTTCTTCAAAAGCTGGTGGTAATGATATTTGACCAGAGGTGCTTTTAAATAAAAATAAAATTAATTAAAAAATTGGTTTACATTTTTATTGTAAAGTTGTATTAATAGTAACAACAAATAGAAAAGGTGCATTCACAGACAACCAGACTTTAGATCAATTTTATTTAATTAATTAATTTATTAACCACTACCGAGGCTGAGGTGTATCTATGTCGAGAAAGAATGGTCGAGCGAAAAGGCAAAAAAATAAATTACAACAATTAGATTACATATCGGAGGATAACGTAGTCATCGATTTCCACTCCTCTCCACATAACGATCAATACCACCCCTCCCACTCCAGAAAATCCAGCTCTCCAGCAAAACAAATCAAACCAATCCAGCCGAAAAACAAGTCACAGGACATGTTTATGGCCGCGATAAAAACACATACATTAGTTTTTGGGCTTGGCCCTGCAGGCACAGGTAAAAGTTACTGTTCGGCTGCAATGGCAGCTCAGGCACTGGTTTCTGGTGACATAGACCGAATCATATTTACCCGACCTGCAGTCGAAGCCGGTAATAGCATGGGCTTTCTACCCGGTAAGCTAGATGAGAAATTTGATCCTTATTTTAGCGCGTTTAAATCCTGCCTGATAAACAATGCAGGTAAGGGTGTGATTGAATGCGCGTTAAAGAATGGCAATATTACAGTCGAACCGTTGGCGTATATGCGTGGCAAAACATTTAACAGGGCTTTCGTGGTGCTAGATGAAGCTCAGAATTGCACGCCTGAAGAGATAAAGATGTTCATGACGCGGATTGGTGAGCACTCTACGGTGGTGATCAGCGGAGATTTGAGCCAATCTGACATCCGCTGTTATTCAGGGTTGCATGATGCTATCTGCCGGACACATAACGTTAAAAGTGTGTATGTCCACGAGTTTGAATATTCGGATATCGTACGCAGTGATATCGTGAAAGATATCCTTATGTGTTATGACGACGTTGACCAGAAGATGCACAAGTACCGTTCGGAGTGTTGATCGGTTAAAGCAGACGGGTGTGTTTTTTTATCTGCCTCGTCTAGATATCAATACGATAGGCTGCATGGCAGGATACGCAGTTTTTCATCAGCGACGATAGTTGCTCCAGCGCGTGGTCACGATCGGCCAGGTCTGCAGCATCCATCGCCAGCTGATCAAACCTGGCGTGGGTATCGCCACCTAATTTTTTGAACGGCATCGGTAGTTTTTTGACCAATGTTACGGGCATTCCAGCCTGTGCCGCTCTGCCGGATAGTCGTGCATGCTGTTCGACCATTTCCATGTCGTCATCCGATATACCCTGGCTGATCTGCTGGACGCTGCTTAAAAATGCTCTCATCTCCTGTAATACGAGTGCTCTTTCAGTTTTGTTTAAAGTTATGGTCGTGCGCCCATCAGTGTTTTTGCTGGCGCCGCATTTGATGATGAAAGTATAGAATCCTGCTGTGAGGATAGTGATAAGTATTGCAGCAATCATTAAGCGTCTTTTTATCATTATCCTGTCTCGCTCATAAGTTCAGTGGTATACATCAGGACATCTCTTCCAGTTTTTCATTGCTATCTAGCCAGTCGAGTTCTTTTGTTTCATGTGCTCCGTCTAACGCGGCTTTCTGCAGGAGCAATTCCTGAAGTTTTTGCTTGTTTTGCTCGGAGTATACGTCAGTATCAGAAAGCTGATGGTTGAGATCAGTCAGCTTTTTAGAGATCTTATGCATTTCATCTTCTAGCTGTTTTATCTTTTTTCTCAGGGGTAATGTTTTTTTTCTATGCTCAGCTTCGATCTGTTTTCTCTGTTTGTTCGAGACGTTTTTAGTATCACTGTTGTCCGATGTGTTCATCTGGCTGGTGCGGGCAATATTATGCTCACTCAACCATTTCGGGTATTCATCCAGGCTGAGAGGGAATTCGATGACGGTCTTTTGATCTACCAGCAGTAATTGGTCGCAGGTCGAATTGAGCAGGTGCCTGTCATGTGAAACGATGACCATGGCGCCGGAGAATTCCTGCAGCGCTTCTGCCAGGGCTTCCCGCATCTCCAGGTCGAGGTGGTTTGTCGGTTCATCGAGCAGCAGCAGGTTAGGTCTCTGGTAGATGATCATCGCCAGTACTAATCTTGATTTTTCGCCACCGGAAAAGTTCTGTATCTTTGATAGCGCCATGTCGTTAGAGAAACCAAAGCGGCCCAGGTAGTTCCTTATGTCGGCTTCACGTGTCTGATTGTTCGACTGCTTGTCTAACTGCTGCAGGTGTTCCACGGGGGAGTGTTCGTTATGGAGCTGTTCCAGTTGATGCTGCGCAAAATACCCGATCCTGGTCTCTTTGGCGAGATGGTATTCGCCGCTCTGTATCTTTAGTTGGTCTGCCAGAACTTTGATGAATGTCGATTTGCCTGCGCCATTGGGTCCGAGCAAACCGATCCTGTCACCGGGTAATAACTGGAAATCGACACCTTTTAATATCTGTGTGTCGCCATATCCGGCATCGATACCTTCCATGCGCAATAGACTGTTAGGGATTTTTTCAGGTTCAAATAATGAAAAATGAAAAGGTGAGTCGACATGTGCGGGGGCTATCGTCTGCATCCGCTCGAGTGCTTTGAGACGGCTCTGTGCCTGTTTGGCTTTGGTCGCTTTGGCGCGGAAGCGTTCTATATAGGATTCGATGTGTTTTATATTTCGCTGTTGTTTTATGTATTCAGATTGCTGGTTGGCCAGACGTTCGGCGCGGATGCGTTCAAATGCCGAGTAGTTGCCGGTATAGAGCTGAATATTCTGGTGTTCCAGATGCGCGATGTGGGTACATATATTATTTAAAAAATCACGGTCATGGGAGATGAGTAACAGGGTTCCGCGATAGGCAGACAACCATGACTCTAACCAGATGATAGTGTCCAGATCAAGGTGATTGGTCGGTTCATCGAGCAGCAGCAGGTCGGAACGGCACATCAATGCCTTTGCGAGGTTCAGCCGCATCTGCCAGCCGCCGGAAAATTCGTTGATGGCACGTGTTTCATCCTCGGCCACGAAACCCAGGCCTGCGAGTAGCTGGCTGGCGCGCGAGTTGGCAGTATAACCACCGATGTTGTCTAACTGCGTGTGCAATGTAGCGATGAGGACGCCGTCATTATTTTCTTCAGCTGTTTTGATCGCCAACTGGATGTTTCGTAGTTCTATATCACCATCGAGTACAAATTCTATGGCCTGCTGTTTACTATCGACCAGTTCCTGCGCTACGTGCGCGATCACCCAGTTATCCGGGTAGATACAGTCACCAGTATCAGCATGCAGCTGTTTTAAGATCAATGAAAAAAGACTGGATT
>DAOVJH010000350.1 GCA_030673345.1 Pseudomonadota bacterium | reverse complement strand
GTCAGCATCAACCCGCAAAAGATGAAACTCATCAAGGGTGTCGATGTACTGGTGGCAACACCCGGTCGCCTGCTCGACCATGTAAACCAGCGTTCTGTTGACCTTTCGAATGTCGATATCCTGGTGCTCGATGAAGCTGACCGCATGCTCGATATGGGCTTCATCCATGACATAAAGAAAGTCCTGGCATTGGTACCCAAGAAGAAACAGACCTTATTGTTCTCAGCCACATTCTCAGACGATATCAAAAAACTGGCCAATGGACTGATGAAGTCACCCGCACTGATCGAAGTCGCAAGGCAAAATGCAGCGACCGATACGGTCACCCAGGTGATACACCCTGTCGATAAAACCCGTAAGCGTGAACTGCTCTCTTTCCTCATCGGCTCCAATAACTGGCAGCAGGTACTGGTCTTCAACCGTACAAAACACGGTGCCAACAGGCTTGCTGAACAGCTAAACAAAGATGGTATTACTGCAGCTGCTATCCATGGCAATAAGAGCCAGGGGGCACGTACACGTGCACTGGCAGAGTTCAAGTCAGGCAAAGTCCGTGTTCTGGTTGCAACAGACATCGCTGCCCGGGGTATCGATATCAATCAATTGCCACATGTGGTTAATTTTGAACTGCCCAATGTGGCTGAAGATTATGTTCATCGTATCGGCCGCACCGGTCGTGCCGGTAATGAAGGTGAAGCCATGTCACTGGTCTGTGTCGATGAACTGAAACTGCTTAAAGATATCGAAAAACTCATCAAACGTGAGATACCGAAAGATGTGATCGACGGCTTTGAACCGGATCCATCGATCAAAGCGCAACCGATAAAAAATGGCCGTAATAATAACGCTGGTGGAAAGGGACGTGGCCAGCAACGGTCATCATCTAAAAGAGGTTCAGGTAACGGCAACACGAAGAAAGCCCCAAGACCGGGTAAAAACGCCAGAAGAAAAACCGCTGGTAATAATAACAGCGGCAATAAGACGGCTTCACCCTGGAAAAAACACACGAGAAATACTGCTTGAACAAAAGCATAAACAACCCCCCACGTCATTCCGGCATGTTTTTAGCCGGAACCTGGTTTATTTAACGCTATGGATTCCGGCTAAAAACATGCCGGAATGACGAACAAAGAAATACCTTTTATTATTCGGAATAGAACAATGCTAGCAACTGCAAATATAACGATGCAATTTGGCGCCAAGCCATTATTTGAAAACGTCTCGGTTAAATTTGGCGATGGAAATCGTTATGGTTTAATCGGAGCCAATGGCTGTGGTAAATCAACTTTCATGAAGATTCTGGGCGACGACCTGGAGCCATCTTCGGGTAATGTCTCCAGAGACCCGAACGAACGCATCGGTAAATTAAAACAGGACCAGTTTGCCTACGAAGAATTTACTGTTATCGATACTGTCATCATGGGTCACGAAGAACTGTGGGCTATCAAATCTGAAAAAGATGCAATCTATGCCAACCCTGAAATGACCGAAGCTGACGGCATCCGTGCAGGCGACCTGGAAGCTGAGTTTGCCGAGATGGACGGTTATTCTGCCGAAGCACGCGCAGGTGAATTATTACTGGGACTGGACATCCCCTCAGAGCAACATTATGGTCCGATGAGTGAAGTTGCTCCTGGCTGGAAACTTCGTGTACTACTGGCGCAGGCACTATTTGCCGAGCCGGATATCATGCTGCTGGATGAGCCGACCAATAACCTCGATATCAATACCATCCGCTGGCTGGAAGATGTTCTAAACGCACGTAAATGCACCATGATCATTATCTCGCATGACCGTCACTTCTTAAACAGCGTCTGTACCCATATGGCTGATCTGGATTACGGTGAGATCCGTATGTATCCGGGCTCTTATGATGATTACATGAGGGCATCAACAGCTGTGACCGAACGCCTGCAGTCTGAAAATGCCAAGAAAAAAGCACAGATCGCCGAACTTAAATCATTTGTCAGTCGTTTCTCTGCCAATGCATCAAAATCGAAACAGGCGACATCACGTGCCAAGCAGATAGACAAGATTCAATTGGCTGAAGTAAAACCTTCCAGCCGTAAAAGTCCATACATCTACTTTGAAGAAGATAAAAAACTGCACCGACTGGCGCTGGAAGTCGAAGGCCTGGCAAAGAGTTTTGATGAGAATTATCTATTCGCTAATCTCGATCTGATGGTCGAAGTCGGTGAACGTATCGCAATCATCGGTCCTAACGGTATCGGTAAAACGACACTATTAAGGTCTCTATATGGTGATCTTAAGCCTTCCGCCGGTGAGGTAAAATGGTCAGAAAATTCGCAACTCGGTTATTATGCGCAGGATCACAGTTCTGATTTCAAAGAAGATAAAACACTTTATGACTGGATGAGTTACTGGGGCAAGGAAAACGATGACGAACAATCTATCCGTGGCACTTTGGGGCGTCTGTTGTTTTCGACAGATGATATCAACAAGAAAGTCAGTGTCATTTCTGGTGGTGAGCAAGGCCGCATGTTATTCGGAAAACTGATGCTGCAGCGTAATAACATCCTGTTGATGGATGAGCCGACCAACCACCTCGACATGGAATCCATCGAATCGCTCAACCTGGCCCTGGAAAATTTCCCCGGCACGCTATTCTTCGTCAGCCATGACCGTGAATTCGTAT
>DAOVJH010000146.1 GCA_030673345.1 Pseudomonadota bacterium | reverse complement strand
TGGTCACAAGCTCGATACCCGGTGAAGGTAAAACGCACACAGCGATAAATCTTGCCTTATCGATCGCGCATGAGCGTGACCATACTGTATTACTGGTCGATTGTGATGTCACCCGGCGCGGCACCAGCCGCATGCTGGGTATCGCAGATAAGCCAGGGCTGGTCGATGTGATTGAGAGTGATAGTTTTAGCGTTGGTGATGCCTTGTTGCGTACCGACATCCCTGAACTATGTCTGCTGTCGGCTGGTAAGCAACATGATTATGTGACCGAGCTGCTGGCCAGTAAGAAGATGTCTGATCTGGTTGCTGAAATCGGGAAGCGTTATGATGACCGGGTAATCATATTCGATGGGCCGCCATTGTTACCGACGCCGCAGACACAGGTATTAACTGGCCTGGTCGGCCAGGTCGTTTTTGTCGTTGAAGCCGGAAAAACGCCGCAGTCATTAGTCGATGAGGCGCTGGATATGATCTCTGAGGATCAGGCGACGGGCCTAGTGATGAACAAGAGTGAAGGGCTTTCTGGCCGCAGCGGGTATTATTACGGATATTACGGTTCTGAGTGATCGTTTCAGGGTTTCAGATGAAAATTCAGAACGCATTAACCGTCGATGTAGAAGACTACTTTCAAGTTTCTGCTTTTGCCAAAAGCATAAAACCTACTGACTGGGATGGGCAGCCGTTACGTGTAGAAAAAAACACGCAGCATCTGATGGATATGTTTGATCAGGCACAGGTGAAAGCAACATTTTTTGTCCTGGGCTGGGTGGCTGATCGTAATAGAGGTTTGATCCGAGAGATCGCAGAGCGCGGCCACGAAGTCGCCTGTCATGGTTATAGTCACCAGCTGATCTATAACCAGGCACCGGCCGTTTTTCGTGAAGAGACGATGCGTTCCAAGTCGCTATTAGAAGATATCGTTCAGATGCCGGTTACAGGATACCGGGCGGCAAGTTATTCGATTACTCGAAATTCTCTGTGGGCACTGGATATCCTTGCTGAAGCGGGTTTTGTTTATGATTCAAGTATCTTTCCTGTCCGCCATGACCGCTATGGCATCCATGACGCCAAAGAAATACCTCACCGCCTGGAAACGCCGAAGGGGCATTCGATCGTGGAGTTCCCGCTGTCCACAGCGAAGATATTTAAGTATAAACTGCCCGTCGCCGGCGGCGGATACTTTCGACTTTATCCTTACGCACTGACCAGGGCCGGGTTAGCGCAGATCAATCGACGGCAGCAGCCCTTCATTTTTTATCTGCATCCCTGGGAGATCGATCCGGATCAGCCAAGGATAGAGGCGGGCTGGTTCTCACGTTTTCGCCATTATAATAACCTGGATAAATGTGAGCACAGGCTGACACGGTTATTATCGGATTTTGATTTCACTACCTGTCAGGACGTCTTAAAATCGCTAAATCTAGTCGCTTAGACTGATTCATTCTACCGCTGCACGTTTGATTTTATCGGAATTAACCGTTATAAAAGGGTACGGTCTACGAGAATCAGTATTGTAAGCAGAACAAGTATTTGCCAGGAGGCAGAAATGTTGAGTTTTAAAAAGAATTTTGGGTTTGTTAACGGTCTCGTTCTATTATTTTTTGTTGGGCTACTAGCCTCGTGCGGTGGTGCTGATGGTGAAGAATATCTGAATCGAGCAAAAGAATACCTGAAAAAGGAAGAGTTAAATGCGGCTTCGCTCGAGTTAAAAAACGCTTTGTTAAGCAATGGTCAGAATGGTGAGGCCCGTTACCTGCTGGGCAAGATCAAACTGTCGATCGGTGATGCCAGCAGCGCAGAAAAAGAGATGCGCCGAGCACTGGATGCCGGCTGGGATGAAGCTGAAACCACGATGTTGCTGGCTGAAGCTTTGATCAGGCAGGGCAAATACGAGATGCTGCTCAAAGAGATAAGGGCAAAAGATAAATACCCGAAAACAACGCTGGCAGAAATACTGGGCTTGAGAGCGGCGGCTTATACCAGTCTCGAGCAGTGGGATGATGCGGTTGAGGCGGTTACAGCCGGTGAGCCGCTGCAGCGGGATGCGCGTTGGCTGCTGCTGTCGAAAGCGCGAATAGCGATTCATAATGAAGATATCCCTACCCTGAGAGAAACGCTGGTGACAGCATTGCTCATTTATCCTGACAGTAAAGACCTGTGGTTACTCAGTGCGGGTCTGTCTGCAGAAGACAAAGATTTTGATGATGCTATCAGTGCGCTGCAAAAAGTAATCGAGTTAGATCCACCCAAGATGATGACAGCATGGGGCAGGCAGGCGCGTATAGGACAATTTCGAATCTATCTTAGACAGAATGATCTGGCGAAGGCGGATGCCGCGATAACGCCAGTGCTCAAAGTTTTTTCAGGTGACCCAGAGGCCAACTACCTGGGTGCTTTGCTGGCGTTTGTTGAGCAGAAGTACGATCTTGCCGAAGAACGTCTTTTGACCGTACTGCGTGCTGCACCAGAGCATCGGGAGGCGCTTCTGTTATTCGGGCGTTTAAATTATGTGCAGAAAGATTTTCAGCAGGCTGCTTACTACCTGGAGAAAGCCACCAGTACGCAGCCCGGTGATGTACCTGCCCAGTCTCTACTGGGTAAGACATATCTGATGCTCGGACAATATGATGATGCCGAAAAGAAATTACGTTTTGCTTCAACACAGTCTGCTGATAACGCAGAGCTGCTGGCCCTGGTCAGTGAGGCTAAAATGCGTTCGGGTGATGCAGTGGCGGGTCTCAAGGAACTCGAAAAAGCAGCAGCGGCGAACCCTGCTGATAAAGCTGTGAGCAGCCGTCTGGCGAATACCTATCTGGCCAGCGGTAATACAGCCGGCGCTGTACAGACGCTAGAAAATGCATTGGCCAAAGGTGACCAGGGCCAGCAGCTTAAATCGATGTTGCTGCTTACCTATGTGCGTACAGCTGAATATGAAAAAGCACATGAGCTTGCAGATGAGATCATCACAGAGTTTCCTGAGCACCCCTTGTCTTATAACCTGAAAGCGGTTGTATATGAGGGGCAGGCAGACCTTGCCGCGGCAACCGAATATTATAATAAAGCGGTATCACTGCAGGAAGACAGTAGCATGGCGCAGCTCAGCCTTGCTCGCCTGGAACTGGCGCAGGGTAAAAAAGATCAGGCTGAAAAGCGCTATCGTAAAATGCTGGAAAAGCAGCCTGAAAACTCAGCTGTATTGGTCGCGTTAGCCAAACTGATAGCCAGTAACGGGCAGGTAGGGGAAGCCATTGGCCTGTTGGAAAAAGCCAGAAAAGTTAATCCGGCTGAGCTGGAAGGGCGATTGATCCTGGCGAATTATTTTTTGATCCGCAACGAAGCTGAGCAGTCATTAACGGTGGCAAAAGAAGCGTTGCGTGCGGTACCGCAAAGTCCGAGTGCCATGCTGGTAATCGGTCGTGCACAGCTGGTAACCGATAAGTCTGCAGCTTTAAAGACATTAAATCAACTGGTCGAGTATTCACCCACATTTGCTGAGGCCCATTTCTATCTTGCCCAGGCTAAGTCAGGATCCGGTGATGTTGCTGGCGCGCAAAAGTCATTACAGCAGGCTGTAAAACTAAAACCCGATTACCTGTTGGCGCAGCTATCGTTAGCCAGGATAGACCTGAAAGCGGGGCATATCGACAAAGTATTGACTACTGCCCGTCAGATGCTGCAGCAGCATAAAGAGAACGCTTCTGTATATCTTCTGCAGGGCGACGCTTATCTGGCGAAAAAAGATTTTCAGGCCGCATTGCCAGCCTATCTGCAGGCAGAAAAATACACAGACAGGAATGATGCGGTATTAAGAATTGCCAAGCTGTACCAGCGCCAGGGAAAACACGGTAAAGCGATAAAGGCATTAACCGACTGGTTGAAAAATAATAAAGATAATTTTGGCGCACGTTTCTACCTGGCTATCTCTTATCTCTCAACCGGCGAAAGTGAAAAGGCTTACATCGAGTATACGCAGCTGAACAAAAAACATCCGGATAACCCGGCTGTGCTGAATGATCTGGCCTGGCTCAAATATGAGAAGGGTGAGCCGGACGCATTAAAGATGGCAGAGCGTGCGTACAATTTGTCACCAGATAATGCGGCTATTCAGGATACCTATGGCTGGATCCTGCTTAAGAGCGGCCGGGTGGAAACAGCGTTATCGGCGCTGCAGCAGGCGTCTGCCAAATGGCCTACTAACAGGGATATCCGCTATCATTACCTGGCCGCACTGGCGCAGGCGGGCGAGAAACAGCGAGCAAAGAAAGAGCTGGATGTGTTATTAGATTCTGGTAAAGCGTTTGCTGAACGTGAGAGCGCAAAAGCACTAAGGGATTCGCTTTAAGCTGTATCTATAATGAACTGGCGCGGCACCTGTGGCCGTGACCAGGTTCTTATTATTGACGCTCTTTGGCTCGTGTAGAGGCCTTTGAAACAACTGTTGAGGTTTAAGTTTAGTTGACACAACAGCAGCCTCCCGCAGCGGGCATGGAGCCTAAGCGTTGTCTTTAGTGTGTGTTGTACAAATAAAGCGGATAAGTGAAAGGCAAGTGGTTATATAAGTGTGTCGGCTAACGGGTAGTTTCGTCTGTATGGGCACTCTGTTTGCTTCTGCTTTAACGGGTAAATATTTGCTGGTAATAAACGGTCAGGTGCGCGGCTGGTACTCTGGATCAGGTTATTTTGATATCGTTGATTCATTCGCATTATCAGGCAGTCAAATGTCGCAGTCCCGTTTGTAATCTAGTTAGAGATTTATCCGTTAGAACTTTATCGCGCGCATAAAAAAACAGCAGCCGAAGCTGCCGTTTTCTTTGCGTGTCGTTTAACGATTAAGCTCTACGACGTGCAACACCCATACCAACCAGGCCGATTGCAAGTAACATTGCAACAGCAGGCGCTGGAGTAGGTTTTAACTCTCTTTCTAGCTTGTCAACTAAAGCAGCTTCAAAACCAGCAAAGTCATTAACTAGAACAG
>DAOVJH010000315.1 GCA_030673345.1 Pseudomonadota bacterium | reverse complement strand
GATGAAATATTCAAAATTTTTGATTTAGACCCCGCCAAGTCTCAGCCTTCTTATGGATTATTTATTAATGCAATTCATCCTGAGGACAGAGACCGAGCTGATGCTGCCTATAGTGAGTCACTTGAAAATATGATGCCGTATAACATCATTTATCGCATAGTGACCAGGAAAGGGATCAGGATTGTTCATGAACATTGTGAAACAAGCTATGGTGAAAATGGAAAACCCGTAGGATCACTGGGAATCGTGCAGGATATTACAGAGCGAAAATAGGCCGAGGAAAATTTGCAGCAAGTCAACACGGTTATTGATGGTAGTCCGGTGGTGCTTTTTCGCTGGAAAGCAGCTGAGGGCTGGCCGGTAGAGTTTGTTTCAGATAGTGTGAGTCAGTTCGGTTACACCGCTGAGGAGCTCGTCTCTGGGGAAACGCCCTTTAGCTCTATCGTGCACCCTGATGACCTTGAGCGGGTGGGCCAGGAAGTCGAAGCATATTCCAATGCGGGTACCGACCTGTTTTCTCAAGAGTATCGGATTGTTTCGCCTGCAGGCGCGGTCTACTGGATTGATGATCGTACGGTGGTTGATAGAGATGCAGATGGAGTAATAACTCGCTATCAGGGAGTCGTGCTCAACATCACCGCGCAACCGGCTAAACGAGTTTAACTATATGGCCTGGACAGTTCTAGCCTGTCTTTCTCGTTTTAGCTTGAGAATAACCAATCAGTGCGAGCCCTATCTGCTTTAGTCGATCACTATCACCGCCGGTTAATTTTTCCAGTATACCTAACCATTCTTCCTGTTCTTTAGGGATAGTACCAGATGTTTGTTGGCTGGTATTACCGTTATCTGTATTCCAGACCTGGGAAGCCGCTTCGAGGCCTACGGTCTGCGGGGCTAGTTTTACTCCGGTCAGGATATATGTGATGTCATAGCCCAACTGAGCCAACAGGGATAGTTTATCAGCCGGTATCGGAATGCTCTTTTCCCATCGACCAACGGTTTTAACGCTGACGTCGCAATATGTAGCGACTTTGTTTTGATTTAAATGTAAGCGTTTACGCTCTCCGCCAAGTCTCAGGCAAACATTTGTGTCTTTAATTGCCATAGTTTTGAATCCGTCCAATAAATGCTTGATGCTTACGTATCGTAGCGATACAACATTCCAGTTTAATGAGCTACGACATATCTGTGATAAGTGCCCCATAAATATGACATAAATATGACTTTTTTGCAACTTTAAAAATATGAGCTTGATATTGGTCAAGTTTTTGTTGATTAACAGTGTTTTCTGCATGTTTTTTTTAATAAAGCGACATTTACGTCAAGTTTTTTAGAGGGACTCTTGACTTTAGGACATTTACGTCCACACTCCATTTGTATTTAGTCACATTTGTTCTAGCAGTGTTTGGTGGTTTTAGTAACGTAGCTCAGAAACAGAGCAAAACATAAAGCAAGAGGTGGAAGGGGATAATGACATACAACGAACAGGAATTATTGCCGATTGACCAGATAAAAAGTGAATTGCTGTCACTATGCACAGACGGACAAAGTGGCGATTTATTTCTTTTTACTGAAGATAAGCATACGGCGGTTATCAGTCTTCATAAGGGAAATATTACTGGATTGCGTTACAGGGTTACCAGGGGCATGAACGCATTACCGCAGATAGCATCAATTGACAGAGCTAGCCTCAGGTTCGAAGTAAATGCCTCCGGTGTGCCTCAGACAATTGCAACAAAGATACCGTCAACCGACAAGGTGCTTCATGAGCTGGGTATAGATCGCAATGTCAGTGGTGTTAAAAAGAGTGGCTCAGGTAAAAAGATACTGGTTGTAGAAGACAGCCGTACTCAGCGCATTATTATCTGCAGGATGCTCAAGCAGAATAGCTATGACACCGCTGAAGCAGGTGATGGTTATGAGGCTCTGGGGCAACTCGATAAAGAAAAACCGGATCTGATATTGCTCGACATCATCATGCCGGGAATGGATGGTTATAAGGTCATGTCGTTGATTAAAGAGAAACCGGGCATGAAGGATATTCCTATCATCATGCTTACATCTAGAGATAATTTGATAGACAAAATGCGTGGCAAAGTTTCTGGTACGAATGAATATCTGACTAAACCTTTTGTGTATGAAGAACTGATATCAAAGGTTGATAAATATTTATACACCGAGAGCAGTAATACATTGCTGAACGTCAGAGCATAAGCATTCAATAATAATAAAAGCACAATTCCATGAATGAAAAAAAGAAAATATTAATCGTTGATGATTCGAAGATCATCCGTAAAGGCTTGACAGAAATATTTGAAGCGTCAAATGATTTTGAAGTGGTCGGTGAAGCGGTTGATGGTAAAGAAGCGCTTTCGGCTATCAGGCGCACACAGCCGGATGTGGTAACACTTGATGTCGTCATGCCTGAAATGGATGGCCTGACAACTTTGAAACACATAATGATCGAGTGTCCCAGGCCGACAGTCATGTTGAGCAGTCTGACCCAGGATGGAAGTACAGCAGCGTTCGATGCACTCCGCTATGGCGCAGTGGATTTCATCAGTAAACCATCAAAACTTGAAGAAGAAAACGTGAACCAGCTATCGGTAGATATTATCCAGAAACTGAATACTGCCGCTGGCATTGATGTTGGCGTTACCTCGTATATTCGAGCACATGCGGACCAGAAAAAATCTGCAAATCAGGCTGAAGGAAACTGCGAAAAACTCGTAGCTATAGGTGCTGCTGAAGGCGGCTACAGGGCGTTGATGAAAATTATCCCACACCTGACTCCGGCTTCTGATGCTTACCTGGTTGTCTTGTATGCGGAAGATGAACACCTGGATGCATTTGCCTCTTATCTCGATGAGCACAGCAAGGTGAAAGTCAAACGTGCGCAGAATGATGAAGTTCTGCAGCCGGGTATCTGTTACCTGAGTGCAGGTTCAGAT
>DAOVJH010000213.1 GCA_030673345.1 Pseudomonadota bacterium | reverse complement strand
TACTCACTGTTTATTCCCCTTTTTTATATTTGCTGGATTTTATCTGAAATCGTGTGTTTTACCACAGACATTAATAATATTTCTTGTCATTATATTGACAGAAGATGCTTACATTGTTACTTTTTAGGTCTATAATCTTTCAAAATAATTATAAAACAAAATAAAACAAACGTCCCAATTGGAGATATTATGACCATGCGTACATCTGCCCGTCTATTAAGTGTAGCCCTTTTAAGTTTAGGCCTTATTACAGGTTGTGCCTCAACCGGTGATTCTGACGGAATCACTGCTGAACAAGCCATTGCTGATGCTAAAGCAGCAAATGCCGAAGCCAAAGCCATAAATTATGAATGGCGTGATACCGGTAAAATCATCAAGAAAGCTGAAGATAAGCTTGCTGCAGGTGATGAAGAAGGTGCAATCAAACTTGCAAATAAAGCAAAAGCACAAGCGAATACAGCCGTTGCCCAGGCTAACGCTGAAAACAGAAAATTCCTGAATGAAAACACAGATGGCGCTGCGACAGCGGATAAAGCTGACGCGGGTGCACGTGGTGCTGCCGGTCGTGTAAGCAGCTATTCAGTTGTTCGCGGTGATAACCTGTGGAACATCTCTGGTAAAGATGAAGTATATGCTGACCCTTACCAATGGCCACTGATCTATAAAACTAACCGTGACAAGATTAAAGATGCTGACCTGATCCACCCGGGACAAGTTCTGGATATAGACCAGAATGCTTCAGCTTCTGAGATCGATGCTGCTGTAAACCACGCTAAAACTCGTGGTGCATGGTCACTGGGCGATACTGAGCAATCAGATCGCGACTATCTAGCGAAATAATACTGGGTAGAAAACCCCGGTAATCATTTTTGATTAGATAGAAAAAAGGTCCGCTTGCGGGCCTTTTTTTATGTCCATGGAAGGACGGTATATCGCAAGAAGCCAGGGAAGGCGGTGCGAATATGTCCATGGAAGGACGGTATATAGCAAGGAGCCTGGGAGGGCGGTGCGGTTATGATCTGGATAATTGATAATGGATGTATGTAAACAGGTTTTTATCAGTGGCCGCGTGCAAGGTGTATTCTTCAGAGAGAGTACCAGGCAAAAAGCCAGTGAGTTAAAGTTGACGGGCAGTGTCAGAAACTTGCGCGATGGACGTGTTGAGGTGCTGGTTGCGGGAGATGATGAAGTGGTCCAGTCATTAATTAAATGGCTGAAAATCGGGCCGAAATACGCAAAAGTGTCTACTATTGAAGTAATTGATTTTCCAGTAGATTACCTGCAGGGTAGTCAGCAGGGGTATTTTGACGTTTTGCCAACCAGGTGAGCGATTCCGGTTAGTAATACCAGAGTGAGTATGTGAAGAAATGAGTGCAGTGTTTGATAACAATATAAAACATAACCAGCGTCTTGAAGTCCATGATATTTTGAAGTGGCTTGAGGAAGACGCGATGGTGGATGTTGATAATGCACAGATGCTTCGTACCCTTGCTGTAGGCGCCGAGTACAAGAAAAAAAATCCTCTGGAAGTCATCGCCGAACGTAACTGGGTTAATCCTGAAACAAAACAGCAGCTGACACTTGATGCGTTAACAAAGTGGTTTGCTGATCGTGTTGATATGCCTTTCGTGCGTATTGATCCGTTGAAGGTGGAGGTGGCTGATGTGACGGAAGTCATGTCATATGCCTATGCTGCCCGATATAACGTATTACCGATACAGGTCGATGATAAGACGATAACCATCGCAACCGCTCAGCCGTTTGAACGTGACTGGGAACCTGAATTGTCTCAGATTCATAACAAGGCATTCAAGCTGGTCATCGCTAACCCGGATGATATCCGCCGTTTACTGGTCGAATTTTATAGCATCTCAAAATCGATCCATGGTGCCAGGACATCTTCCGATATCGTTGGCGGCAATATTCAGAACCTCGAACAGTTGATGGAGCTGGGGCGCACTGGAAAGCTTGATGCCAATGATCAGCATGTAGTGAATATCGTTGACTGGTTATTGCAGTATGCTTTTGACCAGCGGGCCAGTGATATCCATCTGGAACCGCGCAGGGAGATGAGCCCGGTACGATTTCGTATCGATGGCGTGATGCAGGAAGTGTACCAGATACCCACTGCCGTCATGAAGGCAGTAACCAGCCGTATCAAGATCATAGGCCGTATGGATGTTGCGGAAAAACGCCGGCCGCAGGATGGCCGTTTGAAAATGCGTACTGAGGATGGCAGCGAAGTAGAACTGCGTTTATCGACCATGCCGACTGCATTTGGTGAAAAACTGGTGATGCGTATCTTTGATCCCGATGTGCTGATGAAAAATTTCAGGCAGATGGGATTCAGTAAAAAAGATAATGAAGTCTGGCAATCCATGATCCAGCAGCCGCATGGCATTGTCCTGGTGACGGGCCCGACCGGGTCAGGTAAAACAACCACCTTGTACTCGACACTTAAACTGCTGGCTAAACCGGAAGTCAATGTCTGTAGTATCGAAGACCCGATCGAACTGATCGAGCCATCGTTTAACCAGATGCAGGTACAGAAAAATATTGAGCTGGATTTTGCCAGCGGCGTGCGTACCCTGTTACGCCAGGATCCGGATATCATCATGATCGGTGAGATCCGTGACCAGGAAACCGCTGATATAGCTATACAGGCTGCCCTGACCGGCCACCTGGTGCTTTCGACGCTACACACCAATGATGCACCATCAGCGGTAACGCGGATGCTTGATATCGGTGTTCCACCATACCTGATCCAGTCATCAGTGCTTGGCATCATGGCTCAGCGTCTGGTGAGAACTTTATGCCCGCATTGTAAAGAGCCGACAGATATCAGTGATGAAGCATGGCGGGAGCTGGTTCACCCGTGGAAAGCAACAAAACCAAAAAAGGTATACAAACCAGTCGGTTGCCTCGAATGCCGTGATACGGGTTACCAGGGCCGTAAGGGCATCTATGAGATGTTTAAGTTTTCAAATGAAACGCGCCTGATGATAAACAAAGACACCGATATACACGACCTGCGCCGCGCTGCCATCAAGGATGGCTTGCAGCCGTTAAGGCTGAGTGGTGCTAACAAGGTTGCCAAAGGTGAAACCACCATCGAAGAAGTGCTCCGCGTTGCTCCACCGCTGTTAGATGGTTAAGTTTTTCGTCGTAAGAAAGGCGGAAATATGCTAAGACGACTATCTCGCAACTTAGATTTCATCTATATCATCAAACAGTTATAATACGCGCCCACATCCCGTTTTAAAAAAACCGAGGCTTTATCTATGAGTTATTATTTTTCGAAAATTGTTGATGACAATTTTGAAAATGCGATTGAACGCGTCACGAAACATCTGGCCGATGCAGGGTTTGGCGTATTGACCACCATTGATGTGAGTGGCACATTAAAAAAGAAGATCGATGTTGATTTCCAGCGTTATACCATCCTGGGTGCATGTAATCCTGGTTTTGCGTATAAAGCACTGTTAGCAGAAGATAAAATTGGCGTCATGTTGCCATGCAATGTCATCGTACAGGAAATGGCTGATGGTAAAGTCGAAGTCGCCGCTGTCGATCCGATGGCCTCAATGATGGCGGTTCAAAACGAGGAACTGGGTGGCATCGCATCTCAGGTGCAGAGTATGCTGAAAAACGTTATCGAAGGTCTATAAACTATGTCACAACCAAAAATTATTATTTATAGCGGTCGCTTCTGTGGTTATTGCACAGCGGCAGAGCGTTTGTTACAGAGCAAAAAAGCGAAATATGAGTTAATCAAGGTCGATGAAGACCAGGACAAGTTTAATCATATGATGGAGATCACCGGACGACGCACCATCCCGCAGATATTTATCGATGATTACCACGTTGGCGGTTTTGATGATCTAACCGCGTTGAACCAAAGCGGTAAACTAGATGAGCTGCTAAACCCATAAAAGAT
>DAOVJH010000221.1 GCA_030673345.1 Pseudomonadota bacterium | reverse complement strand
GTACCGAATGAGGCAGATCGCGTATTGCAGGGTCAAGCTTGCTGCTGCCCTTATCTGACTGATCAATAAACAGTTTTATATTGTCCGTGCCATGCATAGCATGACAGTCAGTACATTCAACCCGACTGCCATAGATATAATCGGTACGTAAACCTGCATAGGTACCAGTACCTGCAGAATTTACTTCACCGTGTTTATCCACCAGCGTGTAAGTGTCTTCGATTGCGATTAACGGGTCATCAAATGCCTTATCTGAAATAGGAAATTCTGTTTGCTGGTGGTCACGATTATGGCAACGCAGGCAGAAATCCGCGCCGCTTGCATAAGGTGAGTCAATACCGTTTGCATCCGGGAGACGCGTGAGGTCACGGTTGATCTCAAATGTGCCATCCATGTCAGAGGCGTAGTGACAGTCAAGGCATTGTTTGTCCTGCAACACCAGGTCTGCATTGGCTACAAAATCATGTTTATGACTGCCTGATTGTATAGGTGCATCTGGCAGGTCTTTATCATTGTGACAGATAATGCATTGACGTTGTACATCAGTACCATTGCTGCCATGACAGCCCGTACAGGTATCGCGGCCATTTTCTTTTACGATCTCTCGAATGCTGTCTTCATTCTGGTGAATAACAGCAATGGCATGACAGGCGTCACAGTTTTCCAGTCCCCACGCTGCACCACCGCCACCATGATTTGTATCTAACAGCAGGTCAGTGTCATAGGATGAGCCATTGTTTGTATCACTATCGCAGGCAGTGAGCAATAACAAAAGGGAGCAGAATAACATGGTACGCATTATTTTCTCCTCTGGTGACAGTCACTGCAATAGCTGGCCTGGTGACAGCTGCCACATTCAGCAGGCGCAATACGCGCATCCAGGCCATGCATGGTCTTATAACCCAGGCGATGCACATTGTTGCCGGTAAAGTTGCGTTTAAAATGGCAATCGGTACAGAAGGATAATTGTTTGTGGCATTCGCTGCAGCCATCCTGGTCAGCCCGCGCATCTTCTGCATGATTGTTTTTATAATCATAGTTATGGTTATGCGGCCAGACAGTGGAAGGCTCAGGGTGGCACAGGCGGCAATCAGAAGGCGCATTTATTTTCTCTACATGGCAGTCATGACAGATGGCTTCCAGCGGTTCATTGTTGATCTGGTTAAGCGGCTTAAGTATTTTTTCATCATGGATATTATTTTTACTAAAGGGATGACATAACATACAGGCATCACCGTCATCTTTCATAACATCCATATGAGGTTTATGCGGGTAGAAGATATCACTTCTGTCCTGACGCAACTGCCACCAGTTCCTTTCTTTTTCAACATCCGCTTTTTTGTCTTCCGCTTCTTTTACAACTGCATCAGAGCCCGTATCCTCTTCAGCCTGTACTGAAAATGATAATGACATCGTCAAAAATAAAAACGGCAGTATGAGCAAGGCGGAGAATGACTTCATCATTGCCTGCTCCAGATGCGGTCATCAAATCTATAACTGAGCCTGAAACCGACACGGTATTCATTTTCTAGATTGTCGTTATAAATATATCGCGCATTAAAATCGATAAACAGATTCGACCGAAGCATCTGCTGTGCAACTACTTCCAGAGCAATCACCCTGTTGTCTTCCAGCGACTCATTTTTAATATATTGCAGGGCCGTGTTGAGCTTGCCACGCAACGTTGCAGAGAGGTTGTCATCAAACCCCAGGTAGAGGCTATGAATAACATCTTCTTTTAGTACTAAACTATCCCATTGTGTTTGCCAGCCCGGTTTTTTATTAGAAGTCGCCCCGTGTTCGTATCCAGCGGTAGCGCCATAACCGTCATTACCATATTCACGCCACACCTTGCGACCACGGACATAAAACTGCTGGTTCCATTTATGGTCATGAAAAATATCCGCCTGCAGAAAGGACTGCTTGCCATTGGCATAAACAGAATAAAATCGTTCTTTAAAACTCAGGTTGGCCTGCTGCGGGTTCCAGCTCGTGTATGCGATACGTGCCAACCCCATCTCTTTAGAATCAACCTGCATACCGACGTTGACAGATTCTGCTGACCTGTTCTCAGCAAGGTAGCTGCCATTAAAAAACACTTTTATCTGATTTGATTTATTCTTGTTTAACTTGCTTTGGGCTTGTTCACCTTTTCCTGAAATACTCCAGTGAAAATAATTTTGTTTTGCATTATCCTGAAGCTGCTGCCAGCCAAGGTAACTGTTTATATTTTGTATTATTGAATTATTGATATTACTGGCATGATGATTTATATCGAGGCCATAGATCCTGCCTGCATCTATAACTTTATAATCCTCTATTTGAAGCGGTTTACCAGCATGGAAACTTGTGTCCCAGTTTTGCTGGATATATTTTACGACTACACCATCCAGGGTATAAAAACCAAGCAGATCCGCACGGTTGAACCGCCCCAGTGTATAGTTAATACCTGCTGTTCTATGAGAAAAGAATAGCTGGTTTATCTGGGGGTCAGTTTGCTTATCAACCTGTGTCCGTTGCTCAAGCTCTTCGTATCTAAGATCAAATTGAAGACCTGCGTTCATATCATTTTCATTATTGGACCAGTTAATGTCAGCCTGCTCTTCAATACGGCTCCTGGAGTAATAATCTGTTTGATCGGTTTCCAGCAATGTGTCCAGTTTTCCTGAAACATAACTATGGACAGCAGGAGAGTAACTAATGGACATCGCACACAGGGCAATACTTCTTGAATTTATAACCAGTAAAGCTCTAAATAAGTCTATGATGTTATTGCATGGCCCAGGCCGGCTTGCAGGCTTATTTAGAGATTTCCTGATCATCGATAAAAAAATCATCGCGATGTTTTTTTAATTTGGCCCAGGCAACAATAGAGCCCAGTGCAATAATACAACTGCCGCAGCTGATACAACGGCCCTGTGTTGTTAGTGTGCAATTGCTGGTTACCGCAATGTGCCCGAGGGCAAATCCTGCACCAGCCATCCAGGGCATTATTTTGTTAAAAGTTATTTTTTTGTTTTCCTGTTTCATAAAGTGGTTATTGATTGCTTATATTTCAGAAATAATATTGCCGTGGAGCAGCTAATGCAGCTCCACGGCAATAGATATGTTTTAGAAATCAAAATAATCTATTTTTATTTCCTTTTTCTTATTTTTAGGCTCCACCCGTAAAAACCAGCTAATAAAACCAGCAACCATGGTGATAAAGCGCCGCCACTTGATGATGCTTCATCATCTGAAGCAGATGTATTTGTTTCATCACCCGCGGTTATTGTGTAGTAACTGAAGTGGCTGGCGTTAAACACCAGGTAGCCGTCTTCAGCCTCTGTCTGAGGATTTAGCAATAAAATATTTGCAGCATCAACAGCAGACCATGTCTTTCCATCAGTAGAGGTAATTAACCTGATCTTCTCGATACTGGTTTCAGACCCCGTATAAGGTAACTTAACCAGAACGTTGGCACCGTCAAAGCTGCTTACATCATCACCATTGGTGTTTGTTGCCTGTAAAGAAAATACTGCAGCATACAAGCTGCCAAGGCCGGCATTAGCTGCAGCATTGACGACATCATTATCAGACAGTGCAATTCTGAACATGTAAGTTGGGTAATTTACTTTTGCATAGTCGTTTGCCATCGACATCACTGCAACTTTACGAATACCCGGGTCACCGTAAATAGGCGAGAACACAAATAGTTCGTCTCCTGTCTGCTGAGTGATTATATCGACATGCTCAGATTTACTAATCCCTGCAAGCGTTAATGCTTCGGCAATATCATAGAGATTAACCCTGCCAGACATTTCCGCTGCAATGTCTGCATTTAATATACTTAATGAAGGGTTGAGTCGAGTACTATATAAAACATC
>DAOVJH010000438.1 GCA_030673345.1 Pseudomonadota bacterium | reverse complement strand
GAAGAGATAACCATCGAGTTCGAGTTTCAGCAGGTGCTCGATTATAAAGATGACAGCTATCGATTACGTTTCCCGATGGTTGTTGGGACACGCTACCACAGCGGTCATCATTCGATACAAAGCCTGAAAGAACAAACCCCGAAAAAGACCAGCGTCTATACCGAGACAGATCAGCGAAAAAACACAAACAACCCGGTACGCATCCACGTGCTGCTCGATGCTGGTGTCAGCCTCTATGACCTGAACAGTTCCTACCATCGTATCAATATCAATCAGACCAGTGAGACACGTTACAGCATCTCCACCATCGGTGAGAACATCACTGCCGATCGGGATTTCGAACTGGTGTGGAAACCGCAGTTAAATAAGAGTCCGCAGATCTCTGCCTTTAATGAAAAGTTTGATGATGAGAGCAGCAG
Source organism: Pseudomonadota bacterium (assembly GCA_030673345.1). Lineage (GTDB taxonomy): Bacteria > Pseudomonadota > Gammaproteobacteria > SZUA-229 > SZUA-229. The sequence goes on along the minus strand of DAOVJH010000438.1, from coordinate 1,498 downwards.
CTATACGATGCTTACGCTGTTGCCACCCGACCTGAGCCACCTGCAGCAAAAAGTACAGGCACGTGATGTAATCTTTGTTATCGATGTATCAGGTTCCATGGCAGGCACATCCATCGAACAGGCCAGGTCATCATTGGTCACAGCATTAGGTGGTCTTACATCGATCGACCGTTTCAACATCATCTGGTTCAACGATGAAACTGGCAGCCTGTTCCCTGAAACAGTTTCCGCTTCATCACACTATAAGGACTACGCAAAACGTTTTATAGAAAATCTGAGTGCCGGTGGCGGAACAGAGATGCTGCCAGCGATGAAACTGGCACTTGCTAAACAGGAATCCTTCTCCCGGTTCCGACAGGTGGTGTTTATCACCGATGGCAACATCGACAATGAAGATGAACTGTTCAGCGTCATCGATAAACAACTGGGTCACAGTCGTCTGTTCACCATCGGCATCGGTTCTGCACCTAACGCCTACTTCATGCGCAAGGCGGCACAAAAAGGCCGCGGCACATTTACCTACATCGGCGACATCAATGAAGTACATAAAAAAACCATCGCCTTATTTAAAAAGATAGAGACGCCGGCATTGATCAATATTCAGCTCGACCTTGAAAACACTGATGATGCGTACCAGGTATTTCCTGCCATCATCCCTGATCTATACGCTGGAGAAACTGCCATGATTTTGATCAAAGGTAAAGAATCGCCTGAAAACATCGCGATAAAAGGCGACTACGGCAACATCGAGTGGCAGAGCAGCGCGCAACTAAAACCCGTATCACAGGGCGGAATAAAGGTGGCATGGGCAAGAGAGAAAATCGCATCACTGATGAGCAAGCATAACGAATCGACAGATGAATCTCAACGTGAATCGATACAGCAGGATGTAACAGACACTGCACTGCAGCATCACCTGGTCAGCCGTTTTACCAGCCTTGTCGCTGTCGATGTAACACCAGTTAATGCTGACGGTATGTTATACCGGGAACGCTTGAAAAATAATCTGCCCCATGGCTGGAAAAGTTCAGCCTCAGCAAACGGACTTATGCTAGCGCAGGCATCAACAAATTCTCGATTAAACCTGTTACTGGCAATGATCACATTTCTCGCAGCAGCTTTGATAGTTCGCTGGAAAAATACAGATCATTAACCACATGATCTAATAAAAAAACTTGCACAGGCATCGCACGGTCATAAACAGGCGGTTAATTATGTATAAAATTTCCCAGAAAAATATAAGAGACTTATCTACCGTCGTCGTCATCGTGCTGTTCAGCATCAGCCTGTGGCAGCTTGCTGCTGCAGGCTGGATACAGGGCAAGGCGATTATCGCACAACAGCTGCTTAATCATGCATGGGACAAAACACTGGTCTACTCTAAAAAAACAGACAGGAACAAGATGAGTAACCAGGGTAAAAAAGATATCAGCCATAAACCATGGCCATGGGCTCACACATGGCCAGTGGCAAAACTCATCATACCGCAGCATGATAT
>DAOVJH010000115.1 GCA_030673345.1 Pseudomonadota bacterium | reverse complement strand
GCCAACGCGCCCTTCTTCTCCAACCACGCCTTCCTGTCACCCGCACGTTTCTTCGCAAGCAACATATCAAGCATAGAGTGGCTCTTGTTACCCTCACCCAGGGTTAACTGCACCAGCCTTCTTGTGTCAGGAGCCAATGTTGTCACCCGCAGTTGCATCGGGTTCATCTCACCCAGACCTTTGAAACGTGTCACGGTAACTTTGCCGCGTTTTTTTTCTGCTTCTATGCGATCGAGTACGCCCTGCTTTTCCGGCTCATCGAGTGCATAAAAAACTTCTTTGGCAACATCGATGCGAAACAATGGCGGCATCGCCACATAGATATGACCGGCTTCTACCAGCGGTCTGAAGTGACGCAGGAACAGAGCGCACAACAGCGTAGCAATATGGTATCCGTCAGAATCCGCATCCGCCAGGATACAAATTTTTCCATAACGTAAATCTTTTAGATCTGAGGAGCCTGGCTCAACGCCTACAGCAACCGATATATCATGTACTTCCTGTGACGCTAACACCTGATCAGGTTCTACTTCCCAGGTATTAAGAATTTTTCCGCGCAGCGGCATGATCGCCTGAAATACTCTGTCGCGCGCCTGTTTAGCACTGCCACCCGCCGAGTCACCTTCCACCAGAAATAATTCAGTGCGCGATAGATCCTGCGAAGAACAATCAGACAGCTTGCCTGGCAGAGCCGGGCCGCTAGTGACTTTTTTACGGATGACTTTTTTGCCAGCACGTAAACGCTTTTGTGCATTTTCGATTGCCAGCATGGCGATGGATTCGCCCGCCTCGGTGTGCTGGTTCAGCCACAGGCTAAAAGCATCTTTGACTACACCTGAAACAAAAGCGGCACATTCACGTGACGATAAACGTTCTTTTGTCTGACCCGAAAATTGCGGATCAGCGAGTTTGACCGAAAGCACATAACTCACTTTATCCCAGACATCTTCCGGACTTAACTTCACGCCGCGCGGTAACAGGCTGCGAATTTCACAAAACTCACGTAAGGCTTCCGTTAGACCTGTGCGCAGACCATTCACATGGGTGCCCCCTTGCGCAGTCGGAATCAGATTGACATAAGACTCGGTCGTTAACTCACCGCCCTCGACCTGCCAGGTCAACGCCCAGTCGACCGCTTCGGTCGAGCTTGCCATGCTGCCGATAAAAGGCTCAGCCGGCAGGCATTCCTGCTCAAATATATTCTCACCTAGATAATCTGCCAGTCCGCCTTCATAGACCCAGCTTTGCTTATCGCCTGATTTTTCTTCGGTAAAACTGACCTCTAAACCTGAACACAATACCGCTTTAGCTCGCAGTACATGTTTTAAGCTGTTTATCGAAAAAGCCGGTGTATCGAAATACTTTTTCTCCGGCCAAAAGTGAATTTTTGTACCGGTATTACGCTTGCCAACTGTACCCGTTTTTTTCAGCTTGCTGGTTTTTGCGCCATGTTTGAATGCCATTTCAAACACTTTTCCATCACGACGAACTTCCACAGTGACTTTTGATGACAGCGCATTAACCACAGAAACACCAACACCATGCAATCCACCGGAAAATTCATAATTCTTATTAGAAAATTTTCCACCCGCATGTAACCGGGTAAGAATAACCTCAACACCGGGGATGCCTTCTTCGGGATGGGTATCCACCGGCATACCGCGGCCGTCATCTGTAACACTGAGTGAACCATCTTTAAATAGAACCACATCAATTTTACTGGCATGACCGGCAATAGCCTCATCGACACTGTTATCGATGACTTCCTGTGCCAGGTGGTTTGGTCGGGTGGTATCGGTATACATGCCCGGGCGTTTCTGCACCGGTTCAAGACCTGTTAATACCTCGATGGAAGAGGCATCGTATTTACTCATGTGTATTATTTACCCTGTTATTCGAATTGTATGGGTTGGGTTATATTGATGACGGATACTTTACCACCTGATTATTTTGTCAGCAATGCTGACGAAGCTTTGTATTTTATCTTTTTAGAACATTTACCGAGTATTTGTACTTAGGCATTGCGGTTCTCACGCCATGGGCGAGGCACTCACCTGTAGGAGCGGAAAAAACTTTTCCAGAAAGTTTTTTCCGCTCCTACAGGTGAGTGCCTCGCCCACGGGACAAGAATCACATCCCCAACAAAAAACACCAGAAAAATACCAAACACCAAAACCAGCACCCGCCTATAGCCTACACCCACAACTAACTATAAACTGCCACCATGCCACCCCAAAGCAACAACCTGAACAGCCTCGATGCCTGCGACCCCGCGCTAAACGCCACCGTCTCAGCCTCCGCCGGCAGCGGTAAAACCTGGCTGCTGATCACACGTATCGTACGCCTGCTGATCGATGGCGCCGAGCCGGGCAATATCATCGCCCTCACCTTTACCCGAAAAGCCGCTGGCGAAATGCAGATCCGGTTGAATGAGCGTCTGTTCGAGATGGCAACTGCGACTGACAGAGAACTGGATGACATTTTGCAGATGATCGGCTGTGACTGCCGTGAACAGACTAAAGTGGTGGCAGCTAACCTCTATGAGAAACTGATGCACAGTCTGTACCCGGTACGCATTCAGACATTTCATTCATTCTGCCAGGACATCTTATCGCGTTTTCCGCTGGAAGCTGACATACCGCCCGGTTTTGACCTGCTCGAAGACAGCAGCCTGCTCGAACGACAGGCCTGGCAGATGTTATTCGATGATGCACGCCCGGAGCATGGATCAGACATGGCTTCAGCGCGCTTGAATGAAGAACTGGACACCATCATGCAGTTCTGCAACGGGCCAGACAACACACTGACGGCACTGCGCAGCTTTTTAGCACACCGCAGTGACTGGTGGGCGTACACTGCCGATGCCAAAGACCCGGTTGCTCATGCCTGCGACGAACTAACGCAATTACTGCAGATCGATGAGCCATCACTCAACAACAGTGATGGCCTGATAGAAAGCTTTTTCGATGACACCATCAAGCAGAAATTGATGGTGTTCGCCAACCTGTTGCGGGAGATCAAAAATAAAACCAGCGAAAACCATGCCTCCCGCATCGATGAAGCACTGGCCACTGCCGATGTTAACGCACAGTTTTCACTGATCAGATCAGCATTTCTGAAGAAAGATGGTGAGGCACTGATCCAGGGGCGCAAACACAGTGCGGCGATGGAAAAGAAACTGGGCACTGAGAATACCGACAAATTCCTCGAGCTGCACCACGAGATATCGGCAGATATACAGGATGTTGATGAGCAGTTAAAACGATTGCTCACGTTAAAGATAAACAAGGCATGGTACTTTGCCGGTAACCGTTACCTCGAAATCTACCAGCAGCTAAAAACTGAGTTACGGCAGCTTGATTTCACTGATCTGGAATGGAAATGCTATCAATTATTGCAACATGCCGATAACGCACACTGGGTACAGTACAAGATTGATCAACGCATCGATCATATCCTGATCGATGAGTTTCAGGACACTAACCCGACGCAATGGCATCTGCTTGCGCCCATACTGGATGAGATTGCCGCCAACCCCGAACAGCGCCCACGCAGTGTTTTCCTGGTGGGCGACGAAAAGCAGTCGATATACAGTTTCAGGCGAGCCAATCCTGAATTACAGTCACAGGCAAGCCAGTGGCTAGCCGAGCGGCTAGGTGCGAAAACTACCCCGCTGGATTCATCACGGCGATCCTCCGATGCCATCATCCACTGTGTGAACCAGATATTCGAACAGCCGGACATCCTGAACATCATGACGGGTTTCACCCCGCACAGTACACACTTAAAAGATTTACCGGGCAAGGTACTGCTGTGTGACCTGTTCGAGGAAAATGAACCTGAACCGGATGAAACCGGCAGCGATGAACCGGTCATTTTCCGAAATCCGCTAAAGCAGGCACGCGAATACTCTATCACTACCCTAAGACATGATGAGGCAGACTATATCGCCAGCCAGATTCTGCAGCTAAAAAATTCTGCTGAACCGATCACCGATAACGGTTCCATCCGTCCGCTCGCGTTTGGCGACATAATGATATTGATGCGTAACCGCACGCATATAGCCATCTACGAAGAAGCCTTAAAAAAACATGGTATTCCCTATATCGGCAGTAAGAAAGGCGGACTGCTGGATAACCTGGAAATACAGGACCTGAACAGCCTGCTTAACACGCTGATCACGCCATACAACAACCTGGCCATGGCACAGGTATTAAAATCACCGATCTTTAGTGCCAGTGATGATGACATGATTACGCTGGCCAGAGAAAACAGGGAAACACACTGGTATAAACGTTTATTGCTGCTGGCAAACGAGCAGGATGGCGACTCTGAAAAACCGAGACTCAGCAAACCATTAATACGCGCAGCAACACTGTTACCACACTGGCAGCAGTTGGCAGAGCATCTGCCGGTACATGACGCACTTGATAAAATTTTCTCAGAAGGCAACATAATCAACCGTTATGCAGCCGCGAATAGATCCGGAAGCAGGCAAAATGTTACGGCAAACTGTCAACGGTTTCTCGAACTGTCACTGGAAACTGACGCTGGCCGATACCCCAGCATCACGCGCTTTCTGCAGAACTTAAGTCATCTGGAACAGTTTTCTGCTAATCCGCCTGAAGAACCCCTCTCCCAAAGCGATGAATCTCGCGTCAGGCTGATGACTATCCACGGCAGCAAAGGGCTGGAATCACCAGTCGTCTTTCTCGCTGACTGCAATAGCACTGCGAGTAACAAAAATGCCTATGCCAGCCTGGTTCGATGGCCGGCTAACAGACCTCAACCTGCCAGTTTTCAGTTACAACTGAATAAAGACAGCACCGATAAGGTCACGCAACAATTGCAGCAGGAAAAACTTGGCGAACAGAAGCGCGAAGAACTTAACCTGTTATACGTCGCGCTAACGCGTGCACGTGAACAGCTTTATATCAGCGGTGTAGCAAGCAGCAGACGTCAGGACGACAGCTGGTATCAGATCATTGCCAATGGCTTAGACCCCGTCACAGAAAGCGAACCAGGCATCAATGAGACAAGCTGCAAAGTATACCGGCACCTTGCGTACGAGCACGCCGCGATCAAACAAACTGAACCCGAAGGTTTACCCACAGCGGAACCGCCAGCTATCGATGAACGATTATTAAAACCGATAGAAACCCTGCCGCCTTCAAATTATCTGATAGCGCCAAGTCAGCATGCAGATGCTGAACACTTATCCGCTACCGCTGAACCAGGCAATAGTAAAAATAATAAGGCGTTTGCAAAATGGAGAGGAACGGTCATCCACCGTATCATCGAACTACTCTGTAACACGACCGTCTACCCTGCCAGCAAACAGATCATTAGCGATATACAGCAACAGGTAAGAGCCGATGTATTGCTCAAAAACCCATCATTCATCGAACACCTGGAAGGCTGTGTGCATGAAGCTGTGACGACATTTAATCACACAGACCTAAGGTCGATCTTTGAGCCTGTCAGCGGCACCCGGTCATACAATGAGATGCCATTGATGTATCGACAGCAGCATCAGGCTGTTTATGGTGTCATCGACCGGGTTATCAAATCGGATAACGACATCACTCTCATCGATTACAAGTCACACCAG
>DAOVJH010000164.1 GCA_030673345.1 Pseudomonadota bacterium | reverse complement strand
GGGAAGTCATGAAAGGTCATGCGGATGATAACTGGTTCATCTATGCGGTCGGTGAAGTCCCTCCCGAAAGTACCTCAGATAAGCGCCATCTTTTGAGTTTCATCGACAAGATCGATGCGTTATTGCATAAAGAGCATGATGAGGATTATTGCGGAATCGTGTATGTGGATGACAAGGAAACACCGGAGTTTATTAAGATTTTTGACCCGAATAACCTCGGTGTTACCTGCGGTTTCAGTGATAATCCCCCTTTACCGGGCTGGATATTGTCAAGAGTTCAGCCGGTTGAACTTGAGGAAGCATTAAACCCGCCAAAAAACCGCCAGCGCTGGTGGCAGCAGTTTTTTCAATAATTATCAGTATTTTCTGAAAAATTTTTTAAAATTTAGTAATATCCTGTATTAACTAAAGTTTAGAGGGTTGTCACTTGGATAAGATGGATGCATCAACGAAGGCTTTTTTCCTGTTTTCCGGCCTGGTACTGTGGTCAGGAATCTGGTTGACCGGGTTTGATGTCGTTCATTGGCTTCTCTATTTGCCTGCGACTTTTTTTCTTATCTCTGCGGTTACCGGTATCTGTCCGGGTATGATCTTTTTTAAAGAAGTATTTCGAGATAAAACATCACACCATACCGATTAACTGTCTGTCCATAGGTCGAATCAGGCGGTTAGTCTGTTTTGCTTTTTTTGTCTAAACCATCCCGGCTTTCTTCGTAGTCCCGGTAACTCATATCCGTCTGCTGGTTGCAGTCTTTATATTCGGATAGAGGTGCCTTCATGCATTGCGCGGTCTGGGCTGATCGTGCGCCCTGGTACCAGTCTGGTTTGCTGCAGGCGATTAATGCGGTGGTAAATGTCAGCGTGATGATTATCAATCGATGGTTTGTTCTCATGATTTTTGTACCGCAGAGGCGCCTTTGTGGTTAATCGTTTCCAGTACCTAAAATAATGCCGTACTGCTGTAGTTCCTGCAGTGCTGACGAGCCGCCCTGTTTTACCGCTTCTGGGTTCGGGTGGTTCATCTCTTTACTGATGTGTTCGATCGCATCAAGTCCTGTATAAGAATCATTTTCCTGTAACAGCCCAATCAGACGAGCGGTGACGGGGTTGATCTCAAGGAAGTTGACCTTGTCATTTCTGTTGCGGTAGACCACGAGGTAGCTAGGTTGCTCCGGTGCTTCTTCAGGTAAGTTATCGGGTCCCATGGTATGCACAGGAAACTGGTAGACCAGTGGCCAGGCGAGCGGTGAAAATACAGGGTGTTGAGTGAGTAAGTCACCGTTAGCATTGATATCGTCCATGCTGATAATCTCATCAGAGACATGCAATGCCAGTTCGACCCATTCGTAGTGTGCCAGCTCGAGTAAGCCGGCAGGGTCATTTTCATCGGCCTGCCTCTCGTCCTGCAGGTATCCGATAAATTCCTGAGAGATCTCCAGGAAGTAGGGTGACTGGCTCTGATGGGTAGCGAAAAAATCACGGACCATCTTGTGCCAGTTCTCGTCATCATAGATCTCTCGCAAGACGGGGAAACCGCTGGCGATAAAACCTTCGATATTGTTATACAGCAGCTCTCGATAGATGCCCATGCGACGGTCTTCGATACCGTCCGGTATGGCATTTTTTTTCGGATCACGTATATGTGCGGTAAATTCGTACTGGTGTTTTTTGAATGCAGGTAAAGTCATCTGGAATTATGCCTGTATGCTCTTATTGGTTATCTGGGTGTCAACGGAAGGCTGTGCCTGTTGCCACCTGGCCTGTGTCTCTGCGATCTGTCTTACTTCGCTTAATAACTCGGGCACTGCCGGGATATTAAAGTCGCGCTCCAGTAATGTCGGAAACACACCGAAGTGCTGATAGGCTTTTTCCAGTATGTCCCACACTGGGTCGATCACGTCCGCGCCGTGGGTATCGACGATCAGATCTTCGGCTTCATCATAATGGCCGGCGATATGTGCATAGCGGATACGATCTGCAGGAAGTTTCTTGAGGAATTCGATGGGGTCATAAAGGTGGTTGACCGAATTTACATAGATATTATTGACGTCGATTAATAATCCACAGTCGGCTTCATCCAGTACGGCGTTGATGAATTCGATCTCTTCCATCTCTTTGCCTGGTGCCGGCGTGTAATACGATGCATTCTCCATGGAAATTTCCTGCTGCAGGATATCCTGTACCCGGCGGATGCGCTCTGCCACATAATGAACCGCTTCTTCTGTAAAGGGGATGGGTAGCAGGTCGTACAGGTGTCCATCATCCGAACAGTAGGTTAGATGTTCGGAGTAATGTTTGACCTTATGCGTTTCCATGAACTTGCCAACATCTCTGACGAAGTTTTCATCCAGTGGTGCAGGGCTGCCGATGGATAATGACAGGCCGTGGCAGATGAAGTCATATCGTTCGGTGAACTGCCTGAATTTTTTTCCAAATGTGCCGCCAACATTTATCCAGTTTTCCGGCGCGACTTCCATAAAATTAACCGGTGCTAACTCATCCGCCTTCATCGCGGTCAGCATCTCATCCAGTTTTTCTCTACGTAGTCCCAGGCCAGCGCCGGAAACAGGATATTGTTGCTTCGTCATGTTTGTTCCTTAATTGCAATGATTAAATTTTTTGCTGATCAGGTGGTCGATACTTGCCTTGCCCGGGCCGATAAAGAAGAGTACCAGCAGCATGATGCTATAGGTAGCAGCAAATTCGATCCCGTTGTTCAATATCACGATGCTACCATTTTCCGTCAGCCAGTCGTAATTGGCGTTTTCGCGCAGGATGTCTTTTGCACGGTCGAGACGGTCGATGGCACCAGCGGTTCTCTCGCTGGCAAAGAAACCGGAACCTTCGGCGATGGCTAACCAGCCGTTCTGCAGATGAACGGTAACGGCAGCAACGATCATCGTGATCAGCAGCGGGATGGATATCCAGCGTACGCCGATACCAAAGAAAAGCATGATGGCACCGCCGGCTTCAGTGAGTGATGCTGCCCATGCCATCAGCTCAGGGAAGGGCAGGCCGAGTCCCCAGTCCGGGTTGCCGAACCAGGCAGCGGTACTTTCGATATCAGCAAGTTTTTTGCTGCCAGCCATCCAGAAGATTGGGACCAGGTATAAGCGTAATGCGAGCGGGCCCAAAAAGTCTACAGCGCGCGTCGCATCAAGAAGTGACTGGGCTTTGCACCCTAACGATAGTAGTTTATTCATAGTTTTTATAGTCCTTAAGTTTTAGCGAATAAATTGGTTGTTTGTGTGACCGTGCGCCCTGCACGATAGTTCAAATCGATGTGAAAAACCTGGGGTGTGAATACTGGTAGTGATGCCTTAAATACTTGGTGTCTTGTCTGGATAGATATCTGCAAGCATGGTCGATGTGCCATTTTCCTGCACGATACGTGCATGCCGGCGGCTTAGCTGGCGCGGGTGTTGGACACCGCAGGAATGCGCGATGATGCCGACTTCATAGCCGATGTTTTTGATGTAGTTGGCTACGCGGCTAGACTTCTGTTCGGCGACGAGGCCGCGCTGTAATTTTTTATCGTGTGTAGTGATGCCAGTGGGACAAGTATTCTGATGGCACTGCAGAGCCTGGATGCAGCCCAGCGAGAACATGAAACCGCGTGCTGAGGTGACGAAGTCAGCGCCGACACAGAGTGCCCATGCAACTTCGGCCGGATTGATGAGTTTTCCTGAGGCGATAACTTTTATCCGGTCTCGCAGGCCTGCTTCATTGATCTTGTCGATGACTCGCGGCAAGCTTTCGTTGATCGGCATGCCGACATAATCGATCAGGCTCATCGGGGCGGCGCCGGTGCCACCATCTGCACTGTCGATGGTTATAAAATCAGGGGCAGTCTCTCTGCCGCGTTTGTTGACGGCGGCCAGGAATTCGCCCATCCATATCTTGTCACCGATCACCGCTTTAAAACCGACAGGTTTCCCCGTGACTTTGCGGACATGGTTTATCATGTCGATAAGGTCGTCGTTATTCTCGATCTCAGGATGGCGGTTGGGGCTGATGGAATCTTCGCCGGCCATGATGCCACGGATCTCCGCGATTTGTTCACTGACTTTGGCCGCCGGTAAGATGCCGCCTTTGCCGGGTTTGGCTCCCTGTGACATCTTTATCTCGAACATCCTGACGTTTTCATGTTGGGCAATTTCTCGAAGCTTTTCATCTGACAGCTTGCCGTCGTCATCATGTACGCCATATTTTGCTGTACCGATCTGGAATACGATATCTGCACCGCCTTCGAGATGGAAAGGCGATAACCCGCCTTCACCGGTGTTCATCCATGCATTGGCTTTTTTTGCACCGTAGGATAAAGCCTGTACCGCTGGCTTCGAGATTGCGCCATAGCTCATGCCCGAGATGTTAAAAAACGAGTGCGCAGTAAATGGTTTTTCGGCTGAGTGTTCGCCGATGGTGACAGGTTTGCAATTGACGGCATCCTTACCAAGGGTGGGGAACGCCGTATTAACGAATAACACTGTACCACTGGGTCTCAGGTCACGAGTCGAACCAAAAGCAACGGTGTTTTCGATGTCTTTGGCTGCACGGTATACCCATGAACGCTGAGCGCGGTTGAAGGGCATCTCTTCGCGGTCCATGGTAAAAAAATACTGGCGGAAGAAGGTGCCGACATGTTCAAAATAATATCGGAAGTGTCCGATGACAGGGTAGTTGCGTCTGATCGCCTG
>DAOVJH010000424.1 GCA_030673345.1 Pseudomonadota bacterium | reverse complement strand
TTAACTCACGTGAGAATGTTGCTTATCTTCCTGACCGGTTTTCACCGCCCGTGCATCTGCGGGGGCAGGACTTTATTCAATATATGCTGCAGTTGCATGGCAGTGATTGTGATCAGCAGCAGATCAATAACCTGCTGGATGGACTGGAGCTGGATAAATCAGTAATGCAGGAGTCTGTGAACAAACTTTCAAAAGGCATGACCCAGAAGCTGGGTCTGGCCTCCTGCCTGCTAAGCGGAAAATCATTATTGATACTGGATGAACCGATGAGTGGTCTGGACCCGCGTGCGCGCGTGCTGTTCAAAAAACAGCTTGCGAAACTAAAACAAAAAGGCGTCAGCGTTTTTTTTAGTTCCCATGTACTTGCTGATGTCGAGGAGATGGCTGACACCATGGCTGTGCTGCATGACAGCAATATCTATTTTTCAGGCTCGCCGGAAAGTTTTAAGCAGCAGTATAGAGGGGCTAATGTCGAACAGGCCTTTATGAACTGTATCGAGAAAAACTAGTTAGAGCCTATCATCTAAAGATCCAGTTCCTTTATCTTTCTGGTCAATGTATTCCGACCCCAGCCGAGTAATTTCGCGGCATCATTTTTTCTGCCATTGGTTTTTTGTAAAGCCGCTTTAATTAATATTTCTTCTACTTCAGAGACAACCGTAGAGGCTATTTCAGTTTTACCCGACAGTAACTGTTCGTTTATGGTTGAGGCGAGCATTTTTTTCCAGTCGCCGCTAGCCTGTGAAATATTAACCTGGTCATCTGATAATAGTTCTGCTGGCAGATCTGATATGTGAACGGTTTGACCTGATGTCATTACAGCAAGCCAGTGGCAGGTGTTTTCGAGCTGTCTTACATTGCCCGGCCAGGGAAGTGAGGTAAGGTAAGCCATTGCTTCATCATCGATCGTTTTCCGTTCAACTTCTCCTTCTTCAATGGCTAGCTCTTTTACTGCGCGTTGCAGAAATAATCTCAATAGTGCCGGGATGTCTTCCTTGCGTTCACGTAGAGCAGGAAGTTGAATCCGGATGACGTTTAAACGATGAAATAAGTCTTCGCGGAACAGACCTTTCTTAACGTGATCTTCCAGGTTTTGATGAGTGGCTGCAATCACGCGCACATTGACTTTGATAGGCGTGTGTCCGCCGACACGATAGAAAACACCGTCAGCCAGTACCCGTAACAGACGGGTTTGTAACTCGGATGGCATGTCACCTATTTCATCTAAGAACAGTGTACCGCCATCAGCCTGTTCGAATCGGCCTTTACGTAATGCCTGGGCGCCTGTAAACGCGCCTTTTTCATGGCCAAATAATTCGGACTCTAATAACTCTTTCGGAATCGCTGCGGTATTTAAAGCGATAAATGCCTGGTTGGCGCGCGGGCTATGTTTGTGAAGTGACAACGCGACCAGTTCTTTACCGGTGCCTGATTCACCAGTGATCAAAACACTGATAACTGATTTTGATAACCTGCCGATGGTGCGGAAAACTTCCTGCATAGCAGGTGCGGCACCGATTATTTCAGGGCCGTCTTTATCTGAGACAAGTTGTGTTTCACTACCATGATTTCTATTGCATGCGCGCTGTGCGACTTCGACAGCGTCATCGATATCAAATGGTTTTGGCAGGTATTCGAATGCACCGCCCTGGTAGGCGGATACAGCACTATCAAGATCTGTATGTGCGGTCATGATAATGACTGGCAGGTTTGGATAATCTGTTGAAAGGTGTGAGAGTAGTTCCAGTCCATCAATGCCCGGCATGCGCACATCGGTAATGATGGCATCAGGTGATTCTGACTTGAGTTTGTTCAGAATCGTATTGGCATTATCAAAACTGGTAACGCTAAAGCCTGCACCTTCAAGTGCTTTTTGTAAGACCCAACGAATTGAGTCATCGTCATCAATAATCCAGATATGACTTTGATCGCTCATTTATCTACTCCGTTATGAGTTCCGTTGTTTAAGTTAATTGGCAAAATAATAGTAAACACAGTTTTACCCGGCTCACTGGTAAATTCGATTA
>DAOVJH010000426.1 GCA_030673345.1 Pseudomonadota bacterium | reverse complement strand
TGGTTATTGTTTGAACTGGGTTTAGTCGCTTCACGCCTCTTTTTAAAAGCCAAAGAAGAAGAAAACGTCATCATGGAGAATGATGAGTTTGAGCTGGTCGAAGAAAAGGCACTGATGCATCATACTGAGATACCTGAAGATGACCATGATGAGGAAGGAAACCCGCTGAGTGACGAAGATATGGAAAAGTTGTTCGATGAGGTAGAGCAGGAAGAAGAGGATAATAGCCGAGATGATGAAGATGACTCGGACGAGATAGACACGGATGATGACTCTGGTAAAAAGCCTTCGTAAAAATGCAGTAAAATCTTTCAGGCATTCATGAGCGAGCTGTTTAAATTCGTGTAAATGGCAGCAATAGTGTAAAATCGCGCCCTAAATACAAACACCTAAAAGAAGAGAGAAGGGCAGAGAGCTCTTATGGTCGATAGAAGCGTTCCCCGAAGACCCACCCTCCTGGTTATACTGGATGGTTTTGGCGTCAACCCAAGTCGAATCAATAATGCGGTACAGGAAGCTGATACACCGCGTTTAGACGAATATTTTTCAAGAAATTCCCATACTACGCTGGATGCCTGTGGCAGCTCGGTCGGGTTGCCCGATGGCCAGATGGGTAATTCAGAAGTCGGACACATGACGCTGGGAAGTGGTTCGGTGATACGGCAGGATCTTGTCCGCATCAATGATGAGATCGAAAGCGGCGAATTTTTTAGTAACGCTGCTCTGGTCGCTGCAGTAGAAGATGCGGCAGAGAATGAGCGTCCATTACATCTCGTCGGCCTGACATCTAACGGTGGTGTTCATAGCCACATCAACCACCTCAAAGCACTGATCAAACTGTGTGCCGATAATAAAGTTAAACCTGTGGTGCACATCACGACCGACGGGCGCGATACTGCACAGATGTCTGCGTTGACATTTCTTGCTGAAATCGAAGGTTTGCTGGAAGACGCTAACGGCAGTATCGCAACCGTGAGCGGTCGTTATTATTCTATGGATAGAGACAACCGCTGGGATCGTACCGAGCTGGCCTGGCAGGCGATGGTAAACGGCGAAGGACGTCAGGCAGAAAATGCACGCTATGCCATCGAAGCTGCTTATGCGCAGGAAGAAACCGATGAATTTATCAAGCCGACGGTCCTGGATGATGCCGAGTTAATTCGATCAGGCGATAACGTTATCTTCTTTAATTTCCGTAACGATCGTTCACGTCAGCTTACGGCCGTATTAAGCCAGGATCATTTTGATGATTTTGACACAGGTGACTTCGAAGGTGCACTGGTAACCTGTCTGACTGAATATGATCCCGAGTTTTTATTACCGATCGGTTATGCGCCAGAACGTCCTCAGGCAACGGTCGCATCAGTAGTAAGCCGTGCAGGTTACAAACAGATGCATTGTGCAGAAACAGAAAAGTATGCGCACGTCACTTATTTCTTCAATGGCGGTAAAAAGAAACCGTTCGCCGGTGAAGACCACGTCATGGTCAATTCACCGGATGTTGCGACCTACGATCTGAAACCAGAGATGAGCGCAGAAGGTGTTGCCGATAAAATCATCGAAGGTCTGGAGTCTGGTGAATACGGCTTTATCATGGTCAACTTTGCTAATGGTGATATGGTTGGCCACACGGCTGTCCGAGAGGCTGTGATCAAAGCAGTAGAGGCTTTAGATAAGGAAGTTGGACGCGTACTTGATGCGGCGGAGAAGTGCGGCTTCTCGGTAATATTGACGGCCGATCACGGTAATTGTGATGAGATGGTAGATCCTGTTACACAGGAACCGCACACGCAGCATACCTTGTACCCGGTCCCCTGTTTGGTTATTGATGAAACAAACTGGCACTTACGTCCGGGTTGCGATCTGAGTGCGGTGGCTCCGACAGTATTGCAGTTAATGGGGTTGCAACAGCCACCTTCGATGACGGGTAAATCGTTACTGCTCTGTGAGTATTAATAGGTCGGCTTAATGTCTCATATCGGCCA
>DAOVJH010000286.1 GCA_030673345.1 Pseudomonadota bacterium | reverse complement strand
TTGTTCTGGAAGAAGCTGATAGTGCTGACGATGAAAAAAAAGCAATCCATGAATGCAAAGTAATATGTGTCTGTAATCAGAAAGGGGGCGTGGCCAAGACATCCACATGCCTGAATATAGCCAGTTCGTTATCTTCACAGAACAAACGGGTCCTGCTTATAGACTTTGATGTGCAGGCGAATCTTTCGTTGTTGCTAGGATGCAAAAATAAAAAATCATTTTTCGAAGCGATGGATGCTGATGGTGGTGACCTTACCAAAGCCATCGTTAAGACCAAACATGATCTATGGCTGCTGCCATCGAACAGCCGAATGGCACTTGCTTCTAAAAAATATATCAATGAACCGGGTTTTGAATATCTGCTGAAAAAAAATCTTGAAAGGGTCAAGAAGGTATTTGATTTCATCATTATAGATACGCCGCCATCAGGTGATTTTTATACTTTGAACGCACTGTTGACATCAGATCTTGCAGTGGTTCCTACGCAGTGTGATTACCTTTCGATGAACGGCGTAAGTCACACGATCAATATGATAAATGTAGTCAGGAATAAAACCAGCCATAAACTTGATTATAGAGGCCTGGCAACACTCTACAATCCCGACAATACGGTAGAGAAGGTCATTTACGAAAAGCTGAAAAAGCAGCTTAACGGAAAAATGTTTAAAACAGTGATAAACAGGGACAGTAGTTTGCAAGAGTCGCATATCGCACGTTTGCCTGTACTGGATTATGACAATGAAAGTATCGCTGGCCAGCAATATCAGGCATTAACCGAAGAGATGCTAAGGATTTAACAAGACATGCAGTTATCTGAAAATTTGTCGTCACTGATGACGAGACCATTAGTTTTAGCGCTGGTTACATTTACTATTATCTGTTTTATGTGGGAGCTGCTGGTCAGTTCTTACCAGATCAGTGAATCAGTATTTCCCGGCCCTGTCACTGTATATGGCAGTTTTTGGCAATTGCTGGTTGATGGCAGCCTGCTCAAACATACGGTCGCCAGTTTATATCGGGTGACTGTCGGTTTTTACCTGGCTGCACTATTAGGTATTCCACTAGGCATATTTTTAGGACGCATAGTGCTTGCCAAGAAAATACTGTATCCGGTTATTCAGTTTTTAAAGCCAATATCACCGCTTGCATGGATTCCGATGGCCATGCTGTGGTTTGGTATCGGTGATAAGCCGGCTATTTTTCTGATATTTCTGTCATGTTTTTTTCCTCTGGTAGTCGCCACATCAATAGCCGTTGGATCAATCAATAAAGCTTATTTTCAGGTGGCAGCGAATTTTAATTTCAGTCGTACTGATGTTCTGTTTAAAGTTATCGTCCCGGCAATCATTCCTGACCTGGTTACTGCATTGCGATTAACAGTATCAATAGCCTGGCTTGTTGTTGTGGCAGCAGAGATGATCGCGGTGCAATCCGGTCTCGGTTTTCTGATACTCGATTCCCGAAATGCCTTGCGTATGGATGATGTAATAGTTGCCATGGTTGTTATAGGTTTTATCGGCTTGTTGCTTGATTATGTTGTGAAACAACTGGGTAAGGGCGAAGCAATGGTATGGAAAAAAATACCTTAACCCGGATATTTCATAGGAACACTAAAATCTAACTTAACACTATGATTGTAATAATAAATATTGGCATATTAGAAAAGTACACTGTGTGCCCTACAACGCTATGTAGTTTTTGGAAAAATATCAGCGGCCTCATGATTAATTTATTTTGGGTACGATTCACCTGTAACCATAGCAACGGCTATGCTTTTCGGCGAATCGTACAAAATGACTCACTGATATTTCCCAAAACTCTACATTCCTATGAAATATCCGGGTTTGTGAGTGATTGAACAGATGAGTTATATAGAAATAGTTGATGTAAGGAAGGAGTATGAGGAAAGGAGGAGTATACGTCGCTCCCGTGAAGATATGGAAGTGAAGGGCGGCAAGTTAATCGCGCTTGACGGTATCGATCTTGAATTTAAAGAAGGTGAGTTGGTATGCATTCTCGGGCCTTCCGGCTGTGGTAAATCAACACTGCTGCGTTTGATCGCCGGCTTTGATAAAGCAACAGCGGGTAAAGTGCTTATCGGTGGCAAGCAGGTCGAAAAACCCAGCTCCGATAGTGTTTTTGTGTTTCAGCAAGATGGTTTATTGCCGTGGATGACCGTTTGGCAAAACATGGAGCTTGGTTTGAACCATGTGTCTGATGAGGAAGAAAAAGCTGAGATGGTCAAAGAGTATATCGAGCTGGTCGAACTGGAAGGGTTTGAGAACAACTACCCTTACCAGTTATCAGGCGGTATGAAGCGCAGGGCAGAGCTGGCGCGCGCACTGGTGGTTAATCCTGAGATGTTAATGATGGATGAACCGTTTACCGGTCTGGACTTTCTTACTCACATGAAGATGCGTGAGGAAGTAGTCAACATGCATGAATTCATCGGTAAGACCATGATTATGATCACACACTTTATCGACGATGCACTGACCATGGCTGATCGTATTGTTGTCCTCAGTGAACGGCCTACAAAAGTGAAGATGGTGCGTGAGCTCGATGTTCAGCGCCCTCGTAATATAGAAAAAGATCCTGTACTGCGTGAGCTGCGCGATGAAATATACCTGATGCTGGGTGTTAGTTATGTTGTCTAGGGTCAGATTTCTTATAAGCAGGGTATGGCATAACCTTGGCTGGCGTACTGCCATAATCACACCGATTTGGCTGCTAGTTATTGCGATAGGGCATAACCAGCTGAATACAGATGAAGATATGGGACGTAAGCAGATTACCATGGGATACATGCCCGTCGTCACAAACCTGGCTGCGCCGATACTTGACTATGTTAGTAAAGAAGGTGATGGCCTACGTTTTAAAGCACTAAAATTTTCTTCGTTTGCAGAGATGGCTGAGGCACTGCGTAATGGTCAGATCCAAGCGGCATTTATGATAGCGCCACTTGCAATAGAACTCAGGCAGCAGGGAGAGGATGTCAAAATTGTTTATATCGGTAATCGTCATGAGAGCACATTAGTCGCCAGAAAGGGGCTTGGCGTCAATAGTATTCGCGACCTGGTTGGAAAAACAGTGGCGGTGCCTATGCGATATTCTGGCCACAATCTCAGCATATTACAGATGATAGAGAATAACGGGCTTGAAGGCCGTATTAAAGTGGTTGAGATGAATCCGCCAGACATGGCTGCTGCACTGGCTGTCGGTTCGCTCGATGCCTATTATGTTGGTGAGCCATTCGCTGCGACAACACTTAAAAGC
>DAOVJH010000093.1 GCA_030673345.1 Pseudomonadota bacterium | reverse complement strand
TTATCCCGTACTCATCCGACTTGTTATTTTCATTTTATTGTTGATTCCCACGTCTTCAGTTTTTGCCGATTCATTACAATCCCTGCTGATGCCAGGAGCGGTGATCAAGGCACATGAAAAATATGAACAGGACTGCGATCAGTGTCACGACACAGGCAACAAGGAACGACAGGGGCAGCTCTGCGTTCAATGTCACGCACATGAAAACATCCTCGATGATCTGACGGATAAAAAAGGCTTTCACGGCCGTCTACCGTCTGCTGCGGCAAACGACTGCAAACATTGCCATACCGACCATGAGGGAAGGAACGCGAATATCGTGTTGCTAAATACCGCAACATTTGATCATGCAAAAACAGATTTTTTACTACGCGGCAGCCATAAGAAAGCTGCATGCACAGCTTGCCATAAACCAGAAAAAAAATATGCAGAAGCACCCGCCGCCTGTTATGACTGCCATAAAAAGTCAGACATCCATGACGGCAAGCAGGGTAAGAAGTGCGGTAACTGCCATAAGGCGACGAACTGGAAACAGACCGCATTTGATCACGATAAAACCGATTTCCCGTTAAAAGACGCGCATAAAAAAACCCGTTGCACAGCCTGCCACATCAACCAGAAATACAAAGATACACCAAAGGCCTGCATCAGCTGCCACCAGATCAATGATACTCACCGTGGCAGCTTTGGCAAAAAATGCGATAGCTGTCATACCACTAAGCAATGGCAAAAAACACGTTTTGATCATAATAAAAAAACAGATTTTCCATTATTTGGAAAACATAAAAAGGCATCCTGCAACAGCTGTCATAGTTCTGGTGATCTAAAGAAAAAACTACCGAAAAAATGTTACGGTTGCCACAAAAATGATGACAGCCATAAAGGCCGATACGGTAAAAAATGCAAAAACTGCCACAGCAGTGCTTCATGGCAGAAACAAAAATTTGATCACAGCAAGGCAAGCAAATTCCCCTTGCTTGGCAAACACAAAAAGACCACCTGCAACCGGTGCCACAAAGGTGAGCTGTACAAAGACAAATTAAAAACAGCCTGCTTCGACTGCCATAAGAAGGATGATATCCATAAAGGCAAACAAGGTAAAAAGTGCGGCAGCTGTCATAATGCAAAAGGATGGCACAGCAACGTGCTGTTCGACCATGACCTTTCACGGTTTCCACTCATCGGTATGCATGCAACTACACCTTGCGAAGAATGCCATCTTTCAGCCGAATACGGCAGTACCGAATCAGCATGTAATCAATGCCACGCCAGCGATGATGTTCACAAGACCCGACTGGGAACAGATTGTGCATCATGCCATAACCCCAATGCATGGGATGCCTGGCTGTTTGATCATGACAAGGCCAGCACTTTCAAGATTGATGGCGCACATAAAAAACTGGGCTGCTACGACTGCCACCAGACGACGTCCAACGGCAAACTGCAAGCCTCTAAAGACTGCATATCCTGCCACCGCAGCCGCGACATCCACAACCGGCTGTTCGGCAGACAGTGTGGCCGATGTCACAGTACAAAAACTTTTAAAGACAGCAACATAAAACCTTAAGGTACTTCAGACATGGCTTACCAACACAGCGAAAACACAAATTTTAGACTGACAATATTCAGACTGGTCTTCATCACACTATTGTTAGCATTTAACATCTCAGCACAGTCAGAAGAACAACAGAGCGCTGAAAAGGTGGAAAGCTTCGACCATTTCACCACCGGCTTCCCGTTAACCGGCAGACACGAGTTCATCGATTGTTCGAGCTGTCACCTCGGTGGTCAGTTCAAAGGCACACCGATGGAATGCGGCCTGTGCCATAACGATAGCCGCGCACCCGGTAAACACCCGCAGCATTTCCCCAGCTCAATTTTCTGTGATAACTGCCACACAGATAACACCTGGACAAATGCCCGTTTTGATCACAGTGATTTCAACGGAGCATGCGAGAGCTGCCATAACGGCATTACTGCTATCGGCAAGTCACCTGACCATATCCTCAGCACACAGGCATGTGAAGACTGCCATAATACGATTGTCTTTGACCGGGTCAGCCGAGTCGACCATGCTGCCGTTATGGGTGTCTGCACCAGTTGCCACAATGGCGTCATCGCCGTTGGCAAACACCCGACACATGTGCAGACCACATCCGAATGTGATGCCTGCCATACGACGGCAACCTGGTTAGGCGCTGGTTTCGATCACACGAATATAACCGGACTGTGCTCCAGCTGCCATAATGGGTCGACTGCTACAGGTAAAGACGCCTCACACTTTATCACCACTGAAGATTGTGACCGCTGCCACACGACGGCCGGCTGGTTACAGATGGTTACATTCCTGCACAGCTCACCCAACTATCCCGGTGACCACAGAACAGCGACCCAATGCGAAGACTGCCATACCACCAATAACCAGGACATCGCATGGCCATTCAGTTTGTACAAACCAGACTGCGCCGGCTGCCATGCCAATGATTTTAAACCCGACTCGCACAAAGGTCCGGGTGATGTCCTGATTCCGATTATCGACGTGCAGGATTGTAGCGGTCTCTGTCATCTCAAAGACGGTGACGAAAGCGGTGAACACAGTGCTGGCGGCGCTGAATGGTAATCGAGCCGACAATACAATTATAGTTACCGCTTCTTTGATGATTATTTCGACACCACCAGTTGCCTTGCGCTATGCCTTGCGCCATATTTATGGCGCTAGCATTTTTTGTATGGCGCTGATGTTATGCCAGCTATTGATAGCGACTAATACCCATGCTACAAATACCTGGGCAGCAGCCGCTTCTGCAACAAGCTACTCGATCGTGCTTGCATCAGCACCAGGTAAAAATCTGAAATGGGCGCCTGAAAAAAGTCACCTGTTTAAAGGTCGTACCATTTACGTCGAACGAACCATGATAAAAAATGCCCCCTGGGAAAGGCTGTACCTGGGTTTTTTTGACAGCCGCAAACAGGCCGCTTCACCACTAAAGAAGATACAGCAGATCTATCCCGGTGCATGGATCCAGCAATCACCGACTAAAAACACCACCGTATTAGTTAGACCCGGCACCTCAGACACCCGCATAAAAACAGCCCTACAAACAAACACATCTAGCCTGACCAAAAAACAGCTATCTGATAAACAACTCGACAGCCTGATGCAACGGGCCAGGCAGGATTTTAAAAACAAAAGATATTCCAGTGCCATCCGCTATCTGATAGCCTTACTTTCAGCTGGCGAACATCAGCATTCGCGCGATGCACTCGAACTGCTGGGACTGGCAAGACAGCGAAAGGGACAGAAATCACATGCCGTTGATGCCTATGAAAAATACCTGGCACGATATCCAGACGGTGATACCTCAGACAGGGTCAGGCAGCGCCTGGCCGGACTACTGACAGCTGCCAGCACCCCTGACAAGGTACGCATGAGCACGGTCGAAGACCGCAGAGAATTCACCAGCTACGGTAGCCTGGCACAATTCTATCGCAGTAACACCACTGCAATCGATAACGCCGGCTCTACAACAACCCAGCAGCAACTGACCACTTTTCTTGACCTGACGACACAGCAAAGGACAACAAATTTTGACCACCGTTACCAGTTTACCGCTGATCACAATGTCGATTTTATCGATAGCAGTGACGACAGCGAATTCCGCTTTGTTGAAACCTACTACGAAATAAGTGACAGAAAAACGGGCACCTCGGGCAGGATAGGCCGGCAGCCGCTACGCATAGGCGGCACCCTGAGAAGGTTTGACGGCCTGTCCGCCGGTTACCAGTTTACCCCGGAGATGCGACTGAACATAGTTGCCGGCCTGCCCATCGATATCGATAACAAATCATCATTCAACAAACATAAAACATTCTACGGTCTCACTTATGAAATCGGCACACTGTTCGACCACTGGGACATAAACCTTTTCTATTTCGATCAGCAGGTCGACGGCCTGACCGACCGAAACAGTGCGGGCACCGAAGTACGTTATCGCGATAAAACAAAATCATTATTCGGCATGATCGACTACGATATATTTTACGATGAAGTCAATATCTTTCAGCTAAATGCCAGCATCCTGCTGGAGCATGGACGCACCGCTTACATGAATGCCTTCCTGCACAAAACACCCCTGCTTTCGACCAGCAACGCCCTGATCGGCAGACAGGAAAGGACCATAGAAGAACTGAAAACGGTATTGAACATCGAACAGATATACCAGCTTGCCCGCGACAGGACAACCGACAGCCAGACAGTGACCCTTGGTGGATCCCAGCCGTTAAGCAAAAAATACCAGGTCACCGCCGACATCACCTTTGCTCGTGTCGGTGATACTATCGCCTCCGGCGGCGTACCAGCAACTACCGCCACAGACACAGATTACTTCATCAGTACACAGCTGGTCGGCAACAGCCTTCTACGCAAATACGATACCGGCGTACTCGGTTTACGCTATTACAGCACAACACTTTCAGACACCACTTCTCTGATCGTCAACGCGAGATTTCCCGTCACCCGACACTGGCGCATCAATCCTCGCCTGCAGTTTAATATCCGTAAATCCAGTGATGGACGCTCACAGAAAAAACTGCGCGCCATCTTTAAAACAGACTACCGCTACCTGAACAAGGCACGTTTCGATCTTGAACTCGGTTATGATGAGATCAGTGAAGATAATAACGGCCAGTCTCTGGATATAAACAACTTATTTTTCATGCTGGGTTACCGCTGGGATTTTTAACTCAGGCAAATAAAAAACTTATCAATATTTTTTATAGTAATTTTTTTGCTACAAAGCCCCAGTCTTTATCAACTCTAATGTGATCTTTTAATCGTAAACGCAATAACACATATATAAGCTTCCACTGCTAACCCAAAAGTTTTTTATATGGGTAAATTCTTATGTTCTAACAGTCTGTTTTACTTAAATTATTAAGTAGCGGAAATCATTAAAAAAAACCAACTTATCCACAGTTTTTCCGAATACTCTCCACCGTTATATACACAATATATAGTGCTTGACTTCACACCTGACCACACCCTATAGTATGCGCACCCCATCGCACTGGGGTGCACATATAAAAACCCTGCCAGAGAACAGGGGCCAAAAAAAACTAGCAAACCAGCAGCAGGAAGGGCAATGCAAGCAAATACACCAAATCAAGACAGCAATACTCCTGAACCACTCCAGACCAATCAAAACATAACCGCCACAGACACCGCCAGCATCGCAGTCAATATTGCAGCAACGGCACCGGGGCAATTCCGCGTCATCCGGCGTAATGGCAAAGTCACCGCATTTGATGGCGAAAAAATTTCCATTGCGATGACCAAAGCCTTTTTAGCCGTTGAAGGCGGCAATGCAGCAGCCAGCAACCGTATTCATGAGATCGTTAAGAATCTGACCGAGCAGGTAAATTATGCTCTGACCCGCCGCATCCCGGATGGCGGCACCTTCCATATCGAAGATATCCAGGACCAGGTCGAACTCGCGCTGATGCGCGGTGGCCACCAGCAGATTTCTCGCGCCTATGTGATATACCGTAACGAACATGCCAAGGCACGTGCACAGGAACTAGAACAGGAACAACACAGTGAAACCTCAGATCCAGTAAGCAACATCAACGTGACGCTGGAAGATGGCAGTATCCAGCCACTTGATCTAAAACGTTTACACGCCATCGTCAGCGAAGCCTGTGAAGGGCTGGATGATGTCGATACAAAAGCCATCCTGGCCGATACCGAACGTAACCTTTTTGACGGCGTGCCAGAAAAAGATGTCGCACGCATGCTGGTCATGAGTGCACGCACCCTCATCGAGAGACAACCTGATTACTGTTACGCTGCATCACGACTGCTGCTCGATGACATGCGCACAGAAGCCCTTAGCTTCATATACAACACCCACTTCAGTGCAACACAGACTGAGATGCAGACACAATACAGTGCTTACTTTGGCGCATACATCAAACGTGCTATCGATATCGAATTGCTGGATCCACGTCTTGCCGAATACGACCTCGACTACTTAGGCAAGCAACTGGACGCATCTCGCGACCAGCAGTTTACTTATCTGGGTCTGCAGACTCTGTATGACCGTTACTTCATCCATTCTGAAGACACCCGTTTTGAATTGCCGCAGGCCTTTTTCATGCGCGTTGCGATGGGTCTGGCACTGAACGAGATCAACCGTGAAGAGAGTGCT
>DAOVJH010000214.1 GCA_030673345.1 Pseudomonadota bacterium | reverse complement strand
GGCATTACTGGATGGTCCTGCTTCGGCGCGTATGGCGGTCGCTGAATCACTCACCAATATCATGGCGTCATCGATCGCTAAATTATCCGATATAAAACTATCGGCTAACTGGATGGCACCTGCTGGCCATCCGGGTGAAGATGCGGTTCTTTACGACACGGTAAAAACGGTCGGGATGGAAATCTGTCCGCAATTAGGCCTTACTATCCCGGTTGGAAAAGATTCCATGTCGATGAAAACGGTATGGGAAGAAGAGGGCGAACAGAAGTCAGTTACTGCGCCGCTTTCATTGATCATCACCGCATTTGCACCGGTGACTGATGTTCGTAAGACACTAACACCACAGATACGAACCGATATCGATGATACCGGGTTAATACTGATTGATCTTGGAAATGGTAAAAACCGCCTTGGTGGCTCTGCGCTTGCGCAGACCTGCAAACAGGTGAGTGATGTTCCACCCGATGTTGATGATGCTGAGCAATTAAAGGCTTTCTTCGATGTTTTCCAGCAACTAAATGTGCAGGGAAAAATTATTTCCTGGCACGATCGTTCTGATGGTGGTCTCTTTGCCTGTCTATCAGAGATGGCTTTTGCCGGACATTGCGGTCTGGATATACAGCTCGATTCGATGTTGGCCGATGATGAAAGTGATGCTGTATCTGTATTATTCAATGAAGAGGTTGGCGGTGTGATACAGATCCGTTGTGATGACCTTGATGATGTAGAGAAAGCATTTGATGATGCCGGGTTGTCCAGGTGTTTTCATGAACTCGGAAAAATCCATAAAGACGATCAGCTAACGATAAGCAATAACGGTATCCCGGTATTTTCAGCAATGCGTGAATCGTTGCAGCAGGCCTGGAGTGAAACCAGTTATCACATGCAGCGTCTGCGTGATAACCCGGAATGTGCACAACAGGAATTTGATGCGATCTCGCAGGATAATAAAGGGCTGTCAGTCAATCTGAGTTTTGATATCGATGAAGATGTCTCAGCACCTTATATAAAGACGGGCGTCAGGCCGAACATCGCCGTGTTACGCGAGCAAGGTGTTAACGGACAGATAGAGATGGCTGCAGCTTTTGACCGTGCCGGCTTCAACGCCATCGACGTTCATATGAGTGATATCATTAAAGGCGATGTTAAGTTTGATGATTTCAAGGGGCTGGTTGCCTGTGGTGGTTTCTCGTATGGTGACGTATTAGGTGCGGGAGAAGGCTGGGCAAAATCTATCCTGTTTAATTCTCGTGCGCGAGATGTTTTTCAACGTTATTTCGACCGTGATGACACATTCAGTCTCGGTGTATGTAACGGTTGCCAGATGATGGCAAATATAAAATCATTGATACCGGGGGCTGAGCAATGGCCACACTTCGTACGAAATAATTCTGAGCAGTTCGAAGGCCGCTTCAGCATGGTCGAAGTAACGGAATCACCGTCTATCCTGCTTACTGACATGGCTGGCTCACGGATGCCGATCGCTGTTGCGCATGGTGAAGGCAGGGCGGAGTACCGTGATGAAGAACACATCACCAATGCCTTAAGCACGCTTCGTTATGTCGATAACAACGCTAATGCCACCGAAACGTATCCGTCCAACCCCAATGGCTCACCATTAGGTAACACCGGTTTTACGACTACC
Source organism: Pseudomonadota bacterium (assembly GCA_030673345.1). Lineage (GTDB taxonomy): Bacteria > Pseudomonadota > Gammaproteobacteria > SZUA-229 > SZUA-229. The sequence continues at coordinate 2,291 of DAOVJH010000214.1, read as the reverse complement.
GACGGACGTGTCACTATCATGATGCCGCATCCAGAAAGGGTATTCAGGGCTGTACAGAACTCATGGCACCCGCAGGACTGGAAAGAGAACGGGGCGTGGATCAGGATGTTTGCTAATGGGCGAAAGTGGATCGATTAGGATAATTATGTAACGGGCCAGTGATTAATCACTGGCCCGTACTACTTTGTTCATTATCTAAACGTCGTCGAACTTCTCGATGGTTAATAATACTTTTACCTTATCATTAACTTTATCGGCATCAATGTAACCGATACTGCCAGGGGTGTTTGCGATTGATTGCAACAGCTCTTTGTGCGAGCTCACTTCTTGTGGTGAATACTGCATACTCGTCGACTGCTTACGTTTCCAGTGACGTTTGTGTGATGCTTCACTAATACTGAGTACGGTATTAAAAAACTCTTTTCTGTCAGGGCTATCAGCTGTGTGGTTGATAGGAACAGCGTGTTGACCATCTGATAATGACCGGCGTTCACCAAGAAATATTTTTCTGATGCTATTGGTAGTGATGCTAGAGGCATCAACCTCAGGATGACCAATAATTACGATATCGGCAAAGGCAGAAAAGGCTGTCATATTTAGACAGGCTGCAATCATTACACTGATGATTCGAGTATTTTTATACATGTAACACAACTCCATAAATAGGCTAATTTAACTAACCCTCTGTATGCGCGGCATAGGAGGGCATCGCTTAAAATATAATTATTTTGATTACCGAATACAGTCGACTGCCCAATATTTGAATACGATATGGGCAACATGTTCATTTCACGCTTCAGGTGAAAATCTGTATTTCGGGATTTCTGTTAGCTTCAAAAAAACAAGCTTTGATTTGATGAATTTGACGCTAGATCAACGGTTAGAGCTGATCGGCGTTGAGAACCTGGTGAATTATAGTGCAGAGAATGCTAATACACAAAGTTTGTGCGGACATATTAGAATATTTATATGTTTCAATAAATATTACTGATTGGTTATGTGTTTTATCCCCAATGTATTACCAGAGCCAGTGGTTTATGAGCAACAGCGAGGGTTTAAGTGATATTGAACCCTGGGCCAGTCTGCTAGTCATATCGTGAGTGGCCAGGAGTTTGTATGGTAATAATAAAAAAGGCAGGCTATATAAAGCAGTCGGAGGTTACTCCGAAATCTGTTTATCTGGACCGGCGCAGGTTTATGCAACAGGCCGTGACCAGCAGCTTGTTATTATCTGCCGACGCCATACTGCCTGTGTGGGCCCGCAAATATTTGAATTCAGAATGGCCTGCGTTAAAACAGGGACCGTACAGTTCTACTGATAAGGTCAACAGTCTAAAAGATATCACGACCTATAATAATTTTTACGAGTTTGGTACTGGTAAAAAAGACCCGCATAAAAACGCGACTGAATTTCTCCCGCATCCCTGGAGGATATATCTGGCTAGATCAGTTTTTTGACTGGAATGAAATTCTTTCTGATATACCTAAACGCCCATTCATTACGATTGGTTTTGTTTCGTTTGTGTTGTTGATACCGTTGGCTGCAACTTCAAATAAAGTCATGCAGCGGCGACTAAAAAATAAATGGGTGATACTGCATAAGCTGATCTATGTTGGTCATCCTTCATTTTATCTGGTCGTTGAAAGCTGACTATTCATTGCCACTGTTGTATACGTTTATATTTCTTGCTCTGATGCTGTTGCGTGCAGTTCATGATAGAAAGGCGGGGAGAATAAAAAAAGCCTCGTAGGATTACTACGAGGCATTCTTATTTTGTTAATGTATCGCAGAAATGATTCTGCGGTGTCTGGCTGTTAGCTTGCTTCACCAGGATAGTCTGCAATGCCGGGATTGCTCGCTACGTTAACAAGTTTAGGGTGGTTGATCTTAGGTAATTTCAAGACATTGTCCTTACCTTTGTTTCTAACGATATAATCATGAACCACGTCCCACATCAGTCGACCATCCGGTGTGCGGTTAACCTGTGCCCAGCCAGCGACTTTATATGTCTTATCGGCTTCGATCAGGTGGCCATTATCGAGACGTGCATCTGTGATACGTTCGTACAGAGGGTTGGTAGGATTGATAGTGTAATCCATGCCGCCGACACGAACCATGTCACCGCCTGACTGAAGATAAGGGTCAGGGTCAAACAAGTTATCCGCTACCTGTTCCAGAATATTTAACAGATCATGGCCGGTCATCTCGCTCACGTAGGTTTCACCGTAGGTCAATGCACATTGGGTCATCACATCTTCCATGGTGATCCAGTCACCTTTCAGTGTGGTGG
>DAOVJH010000057.1 GCA_030673345.1 Pseudomonadota bacterium | reverse complement strand
GTCAGCTTCATCGAGCACCAGGATATCGACATTCGAAAGGTCAACAGAACGCTGGTTTACATGGTCGAGCAGGCGACCGGGTGTTGCCACCAGTACATCGACACCCTTGATGAGTTTCATCTTTTGCGGGTTGATGCTGACACCGCCAAAAACCACGGTAGAACGCAGCGGCAGGTAACGGCCATATTCTCTTACACTGTCTGCAACCTGTGCGGCAAGCTCACGGGTTGGGGTCAGCACCAGCGCGCGCAGTGGACGGGGGCCTTTCCGAGGTTTATCTGTTTCGATCAGGCGTTGTAGCAGCGGCAGGGTGAATCCGGCGGTTTTACCGGTACCTGTCTGTGCGCCACCCATCAGGTCACGGCCTTCGAGTACCACAGGAATTGCCTGTTTTTGTATTGGTGTAGGAGTGTCGTAACCTTTTTCGGATACAGCACGGTGTAATTCGGCCATGAGGCCGAGGGAATCAAATGACATCTAAATGTTCTCCAGGAATCGGCCTACCAATTACAGTGTAATGGTCGGTCAAGGCGGAAACATGCTTTTGTGTTTCGAGATAATCGTTAATGAATTACCACTTTCAAAAGGTGCAGACCGAAGTGCACCCGAGCTAGGACGGGCATTATACCCGAAGTTTTATTAAAAATGTGATTAAAGATTAATATTCTCTAATATAGTGACTGATAAAGCGGTACACCTTTACTGTATTTGACATGAAATAGGTTATTTCCATCGTGTTAGCTATAAACTGTGCGATTATGCGAATCGTCATATCAATAACTTTTCTGATGGCTGTTTTTCTGAGCTCTGCACCACGTTATGCGCATGCAGACGTTTTAACTGATGGCTGCAGTACAGAACTTTCAGCATCAGAGCGCAATAAGAAGCTGTGGGGCGTCAACCTTACAGGCATCGGTATTATTACTGCCTGGGGTGTGGCTCAGTGGGGCTACTTCTCTTCACCGCCTAAGACGACATCGGAAGGCTGGTTTGGCAATGATACCGAGTCTGGCGGGGCTGATAAGTTAGGACATGCCTATACCAGTTATGTGATGGCTAACGGCCTTTCACATCTCTATGAATCATGGTGTATCAACAAAAATGATGCGGCACTTTATGGTTCGCTGTCTTCATTGGCTATTACTACTTATATCGAAATCGGTGATTCGTTCAGTGATTTTGGTGCATCCAAAGAGGACATGGTCGCTAATGCTGCGGGAGTCATTTTTGGTTACTATACGTATAAATATCCAGCGCTTTCGAACATCCTTGATTATCGCTGGCAATACAGGCCTACCTCAGAAACGTATAAAGATTTCGCCACCGATTATGAAAATTCGAAATATCTGCTGGCTCTGAAGTTGAATGGTTTTGATTTTGCACGTGACAGTTTTCTTAAGCATATCGAAATACATGCAGGTTATTATACGCGTGGTTTTATTGAGCCTTTCGATAACAAAGAACGCAACCTGTTCGTCGGCATCGGATTAAACCTCACCGATTTTTTCCGCCGTCACTCGTATAAAAAAACCTCGACGCTGTTCAAGTATTATCAGTTGCCAGCAAGCAGCCTGCAGTTTGACAAGGATCTGAATGAATGAAGCAGGCAAGCAGTGTCACAGTATATCCAGGTATTCTTTCTGCCATTCCAGGTATTTTGAATGCACATGTTCTGTATAACTTTCCTTATCACTGAAGTCTTCCGGCAATATGGCGTCGTGTACATAATAGTTAACGACATTATCGTCGGTCAGAAATATCTGCCAAAGTTTTTTTACCAGGCTCTGACCGGTCCATTCAAAAGTTTCCTGGTCGATGTATTGCAGAAATACAGGCAGTATGGGTATGCCGGTCTGTAGCGAGATATCAAAGGCGCCAGCTTGAAACTTGTCAAAGATACGTGAGCCTTTACAGCCGCCTTCGGGAAAGATCACGATGTTTTTTCCTGACTGGACTGCTTCTGATAACGCCTGTTTTGCCACGTGCCGCGAGTTTGCACTGCCGCGTTCGACATAGATGGTTCCGGCATAATCACTGATACGCCCGAGGATGAACCAGTCACGCACACCGGCTTTCGCCAGCGGGTAGATATCGAACAGGGCAGGTACGGCGAAATCTTCGAGCGCAGAAGGGTGGTTGGCTATCAGGATGTACTGTTCAGGTAATGGCCGTTTGTTCTTGTTTACAAGCCGCAGATCAACATCTAATGCGCGTACGAATATCCCGCACCAGAAACGGGATAGAGAGTGATAATAACGCCCGGATAAGGCTCGTGGCATGTGTGACAACACATAAAGGATAATGCTCAGGAATATAAGAAACAACCATATAACAGGTAACGCGAACAGGTTCTTTATAAATTTAAGCATTGGTGCATCCTGATCAGTCATACTCTAAAGATAGCGGACTTTTTTAACTTCGTCTCCTGCCATCATTTTTTCGCCGGTTGCTTGATACATTTTCACCCAGGTGGGTCACCAGCGGGAAACTCACATCCTTGATCTTTCGCCAGTCAGCACGGCGCGTTGTTAACACATCATTCTGTTCAGTGATGGTCTTACTGTCTTTCGTCTCTCTCTGCAGGTGTAGCAGGCGCTCCATCTTTGACAGGTCTTTTAAACTCAGATCCATGGCTGCCTCAACCCATATGTCGACGATGTCATACAGGTTCTTCAGTGTTATCGGATGAACGATCTGCCTGATCTTCTTGATCGAACGGATGGTATTGTGTGACTGGTTATGGCTGTGCAGATAATCTTCAGTCGCCTGCACACCCTGGCCATCTTCAGCCAGCACATCGATTACACCCATATCGTAGAGTTCGACGGCAGTATAGGTGCGGCCGCTGAGGATGATGCGTTCTGCGAGCGCAGAACCTATCCTGCGTGTGAGCAGGTTATAAGCGCCCATTCCGGGAAACAGGTTGAACAATATCTCCGGGAAACCCATCTGTGAACTGCGTTCGGCGATGATGACGTCGCACGACAGTGCGGTTTCAAATCCACCGCCTAGCGCCTGACCCTGTACCAGTGAAACAGTCGTGATCGGCAGATCGAGATTATCGATATTGCGGTGCAGCAACCTGATGCACTTATGGGCGTAATCGCGCAGCTTTTTATCTTCTTTCGCTACGATGCATTTTTGAAATAACGCCAGATCGCCACCCAGGTTGTAGATGCCCGGTATTTTTGATGCCAGGATGAGATGGCGAAATGGCCAGATCGAATCAGGGTGCTGTGTCTTGTAAGTAGTCGTGAGCTGGTTCTGTAGCTGTTCGAGCTCATCGATCAATGTGGTATTCAGGCAGGGACGTGGTTCTGGCCGCATCCAGCACCAGATAGCGCTGGTATCTGAGTCATACCGTGTAGAGAACTGGCTATATTCAGTTTGAGTATTTGAAATGGTTTTACCTTTGTGTAATCCCTTTTTCTGCTCTCTGGCAGCTTTTTCATGCTCAATCTTCATCGTTTTACCCTTTTTATAAAACTGACATGATTTAACCTGTAATAATGACAACTTTTATTTAAAACATCAAATTAAATATTTTTTTAATAATATAACGAATCTAACTGAATTATATGACAAAAAACATGGACAATAATTCTCAGGTTAGTATTATTGTGCTGTTCTATGTAGTACTTGCTGTATTAGTTTATTTGCTTTGTAGCGAGGGAATAACCGCCATGGATGCTAAAGGAGCAGGCGAGACACAATCTTGCGTGTTGCTTAGTTGATAGGTTATACGTTGTTATGTAACCATTCTCTGAATAATAATAATTATGATATTAGAAAACGTTGTAGAAGTAATCGTTAAGACCGTACACTGCCGAGCAGAAGATGTCCTGCCCGATACCGAGCTCAGATCATTAGGCATCGATTCTTTGAAAGCACTGACAGTTTTATTTGAACTTGAGGAAGCTTTTGATATCGAAATACCCAATGACCTTATACCCTCCATCGTCACGGTAAATGACATCGTGGTCAGGTTAGAAGGTGTTCAACACTAGAAGAGAAAAATGAGCCTATAATGAGTCGTCGTGTAGTGATAACTGGCCTTGGCGTAGTATCTGGTTTCGGCTTGACCACGGATGATTTCTGGCAGGGTATCAGTCATGGCCGATGCGCCATCAAACCTCTGCCACAACAGGATAATCTTAAGATATCGCTCGGTGCAACCCTGCCCGAGTATGATGAAAACGAACTCTTTTCAACCGAAGAGCTGCCGCTGCTAGACCGGTTCTCTCAACTCTCCATACTCGCTGCCGAGCAAGCTGCTACCGATGCTGAGTTTGTAAGCGATGAGGCTTTACAGGATGCAGCCGTGATCATCGGTAATGCAGCAGGCAGTAAAAATACAGACGAAGAAGTCTACAAAAAAATTCATACGAGTAAGAATCCGCGTGTACACCCATTAGCGATACCTAAAGGTATGCACAGTGCCGTTGCCAGCAGTGTGAGTTCACGCCTCGGTATACACGGTCCGGTCTTCTCTGTCTCAAGTGCATGCGCATCTGGTGCACATGCGATCATCCAGGGTTGCATGATGATCCAGCAGGGTCTGGTTGATATCGCTCTGGTCGGCGGTACCGATGCACCATTTCCTTATGTTCTGTTAAAAGCCTGGGAAGCGATGCGAGTGGTATCTGATGAGGTCTGTCGTCCTTTCAGTAAAGACCGCAAGGGCATGAGCCTGGGTGAGGGTGCTGGTATATTGGTACTCGAATCAGAAGAACACGCAAACAGACGCGGCGCACGTATCTATGCGGAACTGGCCGGTTATAGCATGTCATCAGATGCCGGGCATATAACACGCCCGGATGTAGACAGCATTGCAAAAGCCATGAGAGGCGCGCTGCAGAATGCCAGTGTTACTGCTGAGGATGTTGATTATGTCAACGCGCATGGAACAGGCACACTGGCGAATGACCTTGCCGAGACACAGGCGCTACACCAGGTCTTTGCTGAACATGCTGAGGATATCGCAGTATCTTCGACCAAATCGATGCATGGCCATACTTTAGGCGCTTCGAGTGCGATGGAGCTAGTCGGCACGGTACTGGCGCTACATCACAATATCATCCCGCCGACAGTCAATTTTACGGAAGCAGGTGAAGGCTGTGATCTTGATTATGTTGCGAATGAACCACGCCAGCAACAGGTCGAGGTAGCGATGTCGAATTCATTTGCTTTTGGCGGGCTTAATGCGGTGCTGGTAGTAAAGTCATACCCATGAATCACTTGAGGGCACGTTTAGTGTTTTACGTGCAGGTTGCCGATAATCATCTTGTCAGCATGTAACCAGTTATGCACACCGTGAACATCCAGTGGTTTGCTATAGAGGTAACCCTGGATGATGGCGCCATTTAACCGCTTGATCACTTCCAGTTCTGCTTCGGTCTCGACACCTTCAAAAACATTTTTCAGGCCGAGGCTGGTGCTCATGTTGATGATGGCGCCGACGATATTTTCCAGTGTAGAATTTGTATCGATATCCCTTATGAAGCATTGATCAACTTTGATACTATCGATCGGCAGACGTGTCAGATAACTCATCGAAGTATAACCTGTACCGAAATCATCCAGCGCGATAGAACAGCCAGACTTATGCAGTTCATTCAAAAATACTTCTGTCTTTTCGAAATCGTTGATCAGCAATGATTCGGTTATCTCGAATTCGATACATGCCGGGTTAATACCGGAGTTTTTGATCTCGTTTGCTATGTAATCGGCGAGATAGACATCACCGCATTGCAGTGCCGATAGATTTACAGCGATGCAAGCATTACCTGTCTGGCCTGAACGTATGAAGTTGATAACTTCTTTGATAACCCATTTGCCGACTGTATAGATCAAGCCGGTCTCTTCGAGCAACGGTACGAACTGTTCAGGGCCTACCATTCCCAGGTTCTTGTTCTTCCAGCGTATCAATGCTTCGAACCCGACGGTATCACCGGTCAGGCAATTGATCTGTGGCTGATACACCATATAAAACTCATTTCTTTCTGATGCGGTGTGCAGTTCGTTTTCGAGGATCAGGCGTTCACGTAGCCTGTTCGACATGCTCTCATCATAAAACTGAAAACGGTTGCCGCCGCTTTTCTTGGCACTGAACATCGCGGTATCGGCATTTCTGACCAGCTCGACAGCCGTGTCGCCGTCATTCGGATAGACGCTGATACCGACGCTTGCGCCGATATGTATCTTGTGTGAGTCGATCTCGAAGATATTTGTCAGGCTTTCGATCAGTTTCTGTGCGATGAGAATCGCTTCATCGCCGTTTTTCATCCGTTTGATGACGACGACGAATTCATCACCGCCATTACGTGAGATGGTATCCTCTTTACGTAATGTCTGCAGCAGGCGTTGTGCGACTTCCTGTATCAGCTTGTCGCCGATGTTGTGCCCGAGGCTATCATTGATCGCTTTAAACCTGTCAAGATCAAGAAACAGGATGCCGAGTTTCTGTTTGCTCCTGCGGGCTGTTTCGATCGAATCACTGATACGATCGATGAGCAGGTTCCTGTTCGGCAGGTCTGTTAACTCATCGTGATAAGCGATGTACTCGAGACTCTCTTCCGCTTTTTCTTTATCAGTAATCTCTTTGATCAGGTTTTCATTGATGATCTCAAGCTCGATCGTTCTCTCTTTAACCTTTTCCTTAAGGCCACGTTTACTGTCTTCCAGTAATACCTGGGTACGAGTCCTGTGCATCACTTCATTATTAAGGTCATCGATCAGCTCATTGTTTTTCAGGTTGAGCAACAGCTCACGTTTATGACTTCGATTAACTTTTAGACTGGTCGAAATCATTATTGCGATAAATATAAAAAATGCAGCCGCCATGTAGAAGCTGATGCGATCACCCTGCACCAAAAACACTGTAAAGATACAGACTGATTGTGGTGCGATATATGCCACGTAGGCGGGTAACCAGACTGACAGTGTTGCGATACTGCCGGCTATCATTCCGAAATTGATCAAAAATACCATGTTCCTTATAGCGGCATCTTCATGAGCTGTCTGCGTCAAGGCAAACCAGCCCCAGGCTACACCGATGACGAATGTCAGAAACACGTGGCCAGCAAGAAACGTTCTTAATTTTTTGGTGTCGAATCTGAGATATTCATCGGAGATAAGGATGCGAAGAACCGAGAGGAAAGTCACTGCCACTCCTAGCAGTATGGCCTCATCCTGATGGCTTGTATTAACGACCAGACCATAGACTATCCAGACGGCAAAAATATTAGCAAGTCCGCCAGATCGCGTTGCTTCAAAAAGAGGGTCGATCTGTTTACGCAGCAGGTCTGAGTCTAATTGTGAGAATTTTTTAAACATATTAAATGTAAATTATTGTTTACCTTTGAGCTAATACAAATCTATACATCCAGTAATAATTTAAGTACGCAGAAAAACTCATTTACATTTGGGCGCGTAACAGTCAGGAAAATATTGCTTCTAGAAAAATAAGAATAGACTAATATTTAATAATTGTTAGAATTTCTCTAGATAGAGTAATGCACTTAAACCTTTATAGGTTACATTCAATATTGTCTGCATACCTATGATTAATATAAGTTTTTAATAAAAAAATAAATTTTTACAACTTTTTGTATAACAAACAATTGTTTATTTACTTCAATAATTACGAAGCTTAAAGATGTCTGGTCAACGAGTCCTTATTTTATTGCGCGGCCTGGTCCGTGAGCAAAGGCATTGGGAGCAATTCCCTGATGTTCTGCGTTCATACCTGCCCGATGATGAGATTATCCTTTTTGATTTTGCCGGAAATGGCCGGCGTAATCATGAAAAGAGCGCTACCTCTATTGCCGGGATGACAGATGACGTCAGATCGTTTGTCGCCGAACACACAGCTGGTCGGCCGGTCT
>DAOVJH010000097.1 GCA_030673345.1 Pseudomonadota bacterium | reverse complement strand
TGCTGGAATTTTCATCTTGGTTTTAGTCATTACCTTGTTGATACCGGTGAGACCAGACTTGATCATTACAAACAGACACCCATACTGATTACTCTATGTAGCCAGCAGAACCTCACGACCCTCGCCCGCGAATTTCTTGGCGACAGCGAAAACATCGGTTTTGGTCTTTCAGACTTTATTTACGCACGCCTGATGGCGCATCCGACAATACCTGCGAAGCACAGTGCAGTGCATACAGATCATGATCGGACGAGATAGCTGCCTGCGAGAGAAAACGGGGAATCGGGACAAACAGCGGCGCCGGCAGTTTTTGATAGTCAAACCATTGCCAGCCAGCGCACTTTTCCGGCTCAAGCCTTTCGGCTTCACCGGATACGTATTCACAGGAAACCAGCAAGGTGATGTAATGCTGCTGCGCGACCTCAAACGGTTTATCCGTAAATCCAAGATGCCGCAGATTTTTTATCTTTAAACCGGTCTCTTCCTGTACCTCACGATGCGCACAGGCGGTCACTGATTCATTTTCTTCAAGGTGGCCACCGGGGAATTGCCAGCAGTCATCCTGACCCGCTGTTATCCGTCTACCGAGCAGGACCTGCTGATCACGCCAGACCAGCACACCAACCCCGATGATCGGACGTGAAAGATTGTTATCAGACATCTGGCAGGATAGTTACCGAAATAGCCGGGCAAGCTAAATCACTTATCGGCAGGCACGTTAGCAGCAATTTCGACGCAATTTTTTCCGTTGCGTTTAGCGTGGTACATCGCCACATCGGCAGCAGCGATCATCATATCGAGCGAATATCCCGGCTGGCGGCCGGCGACACCCAGAGATATGGTAACGGCTGGCAACTGTTTATTATCCAGCATTCCAGGGTCGGCACTGCAGACGCTTTCACGTAAGCGCTCGGCGATTATTTTTGCATTTCTCACCGTGGTCTCCGGCAACAGCACCGCAAACTCTTCGCCACCAAAACGGGCAACAAGGTCATTAGGGCGCAACGGACTGCGGATAGCCTCGGCAACCGTTATCAACACCTGATCACCCGCCAGGTGTCCATATTCATCGTTATAGTTTTTGAAATTATCAACATCGATCATGATCAGCGCCAGCGGCAGTTCATCCCGCTCACTGCGCTGTATCTCGCGATCGAAAGCATCATCCAGCCAGCCGCGATTATGCAGACCAGTCAAGGCATCGGTAGAGGCGAAACGCTGATATTTACGCTGCATCTCAAGGCTGTCGGCAATCACCAGGTTACTGTAACGCACGCGTTCAGACATAATGTACAGCAGATTTCTGGCGATCTCATGGGACACACTGACCATGCGCCATAAGATGTCCTGCTCGATAACCAGCACATTTGTCTCTTCTGAAGCACTCACCTGTGCAGATGGAACCCGGCTGTCAATGATCGACATCTCTCCCACACACTCACCCGGCTCTACCGTTGCCAATGGGATATCATCACTCGAGTTCAGCTGAATCACGAGACGGCCTTTCAATAATATGTAGAGATAATGGTTCTCCTCTTCGGTGGATAAGATGACCTCGCCAACCGACAACACCTGGTACTCGCACTGACCAAGCAGTTCGAGCAACGCTGCATCTTCCAGATCTACATTTCTAAATAACTGTAAACGGGACAGCAATAATTTGTCGTGTTCGATTGTTGACGCTTCCATCTTCTACTACACCCACACTCACTCGAAAAGGTATACTCTTAATTATGTATGCGTGATTATAACCATGTTTTCATACCTGATTCAAAATCAAATCTAATAAGCGGGGCAAAAAGTGCCACAAAGTAAGAAAAACTACAGTATCCACAGTATGGAACTGGGTCCGATGGAAAATTTTGTTTACCTGATCCATGATCATGCAAGTGACACCGCCGCCATCGTAGACCCCGCATGGGAAGTGAATGAAGTGCTCGATCTTGCGGACTCAAAAGGCATCAAAATCACCGATATACTACTGACACATAGCCATCATGACCACATAAACGGTTTACAGCAGACCCTCGAACACAGTGATGCAAAAGTGCACCTGTTAAAGCCGGAAGCGGCATTCTGGGGGGCAAGTCTAAGCAAGCCAGTACTGCATCATGGTGCCGATCAGATAAAGATTGGCGACAGCCTGATCAATGTACTGCACACCCCCGGTCACACACCGGGCTCTGCCTGTTACCAGGTTGGTGATGACCTGATCGCAGGCGATACCTTATTTGTTTTCGGCTGCGGCCGCTGCGACCTGGCGGGCGGTGACCCTGAAGAGATGTTTCAAACCCTGAAGAAGATGAAAACCGAGCTGCCAGGCTCAACGGTTATTCACCCGGGCCATAATTATGCGCCACAGTCACCCACTTCAAACTGGCAGACACAATGCCAGGGCAACCCTTTTTTACATTTTGACGAGGCCGGTGATTTCGTAAAATACAGGATGCATGTACACGATAAAGTTCGTGACACCCCTTATGACGCTGTCAGTAAAGAGGAAGCCTGTAACGCGGTCAAATAACTTGTGCCTTAGTTATACACAAGACACAAGATATAGTAACTAGAGAATTAAACAGAGAGTTATCATTACACTTGTTAAAGTTTACTTAAAATATGCGCGATAACTTATTGAAATAACTATATAAATCGAAAAACCATAATTTTTACAGCACTTTAACAACTCGCAAACACAAATAAAAATCAGCGGTTAAGCAAACTTTAATCCACAAAGTTATCCACAGGACAAATGGACAAACTGTGCGTAACCCGTCAGGTCTAATCAGTATCTTTTAACTCAAGTCCCTTGTTATGCGTTTCATTGATGCGTTTTAGCAGGTATCTAAATGGCACCATCTCCTCATGGTATTTTTTCATCTCGGCAATGAAGGGAAAATCACCGGTAGCAAACTGATAGCTGCCATCCTTCATCGATTCAAATAACGCTTTTAAATCCGCCTCTAACTGATCGACCAGCGGACGCGCTTCAGACATGAAGTCTTCATCATATTCGATCGCCTGACGCAGATCAAAGGTCTCATCAATGGCCTGTTTGATCATTTCGACATATTCATCTGTCGAATGTGCACGCACAATTTTGTTGTTACTTAACATGTTTACCCCGGTTAACGTTGCCTGCGCCGCCTGCACTGAAACTGCACAACCGACTGAATAATTTTGCTGTATGGTAATTCATCTAATGCACCATACTTGTGTTGCGCCTCACTGATGATTTTGCTTATGTCATCAAGCACGATGGTTTCAACCTGGTTATCAGCGCAAACATCCACCAGTTTTGCCAGGCCCATCAATCCGCCAACCTGTACACGAATTTCCATATTATGCGGCAGAGGACCGTTTATCTCGTGCAACTTAAGAACAAATGTTGAATTTTCGCGTAATTTAACCAACAATTCGCCGCACTTGTCAGACGATTCAACACTCTCGCAAGCGTAACCTTCTCGATCTGCCAGACAAAAATGCTTTGATAAACGGCATTTTGCGTGTTTGTTCGTTAAGGCTTTCTCAAAAACACAGCGAACAGCGGTCAACGCATTATAGGTTGATTTATATTCGCCCTCTTCCATCGCGATTATTTTTCATGTTCCATCACCACCGGCTTCTCACGATAGGCCAGTAGCTGCTCTTCAGCGAGCAGCTGATTCTCTGCAAACATCACTTTGATGATGCTGTTTTCACCACCATCAAGCTTTCCACGCTGCTCTTTGGCAAAATTTTTGGCTTCACGAAACGATTCATACTCGCTGATCAATTCCAGGTTTTTCACCAGCTCCATACCCTCCGGGGATGACATCTTAAATACATAATACGGCATAGTGCTACCTCTTTAATCCTGTCTCAATCTACTCGCCCACTCTTATCGGCAGATTTGTTAAACTTGTCATATTCTGTCCCGCTTAATCACAGAATGACCAACGGAACACATTAAATAGTGACCGATATTATACCGATTGCCCACAAACACGAATACATCACATTATGAGTACAAATTTTCATTCAAAAGAACACCAGATACTGACCACCTTACGCCAGGTATTATCCGATGTCGTACGTGACACAACACCGAAACCGGGCCGGCCAAACGCATTAAAACCCCAGACAGTCGATAATCTAAAACTCGCCTTCCAGCTCATCACCTCCCGTGAAAAAGAGATTATTGAAGATGCCGGCGGTAACATGGATAAACGCCCAAGATATGCTGATGAACCCAAAACCTCGCATGTCGTTCAGTTTCAAAAACCGGAAGATAAAGAATAAATCGTTTCCAGACAGGGATATAAACATTGAGAACATGTTCCAAAACAGGAACATGAAAGCCTTTTCGTCTACACTCTTATGTATTAAAAGAGCAGGATGACACCATGAGTGATGAATTGTTTGATGTCGTGTTTTTCGGCATTATACAGGCAGGCAAAGACAAAGAAACCGTGATGCAGAATATGGCAGCACTGTTCAAGACGGATGCGGCCAAGTTAGCACCCTACTTTGCCGGCGGCCGTAAAGTCATCAAAGGAAAAATCAATGCAGCGGCAGCTGAAAAGTACCGGGCCGCTTTAGAAAATGTCGGTCTCACGATCAAGATAGAACCTTGTGAAACAGAGTCAGACACCCCGCAAGCTGCACCTCAAACTGAACAAAGCAATGGTAGTGATAGCAGTACCGATACCGGAAACATATCTATCGCACCGGTCGGTGCAGACGTCATCGAAAATCCAGTTGAAACACCTGCACAAAAAATAGACGATATCAGCAATATCACCATGGCCGAAGCAGGCGCCGATGTCATCGAGAACCCTGTCGAACCACCTGCACAGAAAATTGAAGATATAAGCGGTATCACCATGGCAGAAGCAGGCACCGATGTGCTTGACCACCATGAGGAAATCACGCCGCAGAAAATTGATGATATAGCCGGTATCAGCCTGGCTGAAGCCGGTTCTGATCTTATAGAGAACCCAAAACCAGCAGAAAAAGCACCCGTAGCCGATACCAGTGAACTCTCACTGGATGCAGAACCTGAGTAACATTCAACAAACGTACATTTTACTGAGGGATTTTATCTCTCAAGGCATCGCGGTCAAACCACCACTCATCGACCGGCACTATCGCACCCAGAACCATCGATAAACGCGGCAGAAACACGTCTGGGTCCAGCAGCTCAAGACGCTGCATCCACACACTCAAGCCTTCCTGGTCTACTACATCTGAATGCTCTTTGGCCACATTAGCCAGCAACTGCTTAGTAAGAAATGTCAGACTTTTATGCTGGTCACCCGCCGCACGCACGTCAGCAATATAATGCGCAGTTACTGCTGCGACCGCTGCCCCATCGGCTTTTGCCGGTGTTTCATCAATGACATAACTGAGCATATTAACGCTCAAAGTCGGATCGACCGGATAAGTGACCGACAACCAGACACCATGCGCCAGGGCAACGATAGATGCCGGCTGCGCACTCTGATACAACACGTCACAGCTCTCTACCGCATCCTGCCATTGCTCGAGTTCGATGAACGTATCGAGCGCAGCTCGCGCCTTTTCCCATGACTCATCCGCACGTCCGCTTCCGACCAGCGCTTCCGCTACATCGAGTTGCAGACGCGCGCGATCAAGTGGTTCAGCACTGGCTTCAAGCGCATCATACGCCGCCTGTTTTTTCTCCAGATATTTCTGAATGTCTTCTTTGGACTGTTCTGGTGACGAACTATCTAGAAGAAGATCGTCGAGTTCTTTGTTGCCTGACATAGGAAAACCGTTTAATACTTAAAATTGAATGCGCTTTTTACAGTATTTTAACACCAATAGAAACACGCTAATTGCAGGGGTTTGTAGCTAATTTACCCTATCTTTTGAGATATATCCTGTAATGCGGTACGTAACTGCGCTTCATCAACAGGGAAGGTAAGCGAGGCTGCAACATCAAAATTTTGTAAAAAACGCTGGTATTGCAGTTCGAATTCTTTTTCATAAAAAACGATTACGCTGGTATCGGTCACACCCTGGGTGCTCGATAACAGGGTCTCCAGACTGCTGGTACGATCTCGAAAATCCGACTGAAAATTA
>DAOVJH010000303.1 GCA_030673345.1 Pseudomonadota bacterium | reverse complement strand
GGATAGAATTATCGCACCGCTGGAGCATATGTTACGCAATGCGGTAGCGCACGGTATCGAGTTGCCTGCAGCCAGAAAGGCACAGGGCAAGGATGAAACAGGAAAGATAACAATCGACGCGGATCGCCAGGGTGCAGACATTGTTATCAATGTTAAAGATGACGGTGCTGGCATCGATGTCGACAAGGTTCGGGAAAAGGCGATAAAACAGGGTTTCATGACAGCAGAGACAGAGCTGTCTGACCATGATGCGTTACAGTTTATCCTGCAGTCAGGTTTTAGTACCGCTGATGAAGTTTCGCAGGTCGCTGGTCGTGGTGTTGGTATGGACGTTGTTGACAGCGAGATCAAACAGCTGGGTGGTGTTCTCGAGATCGATACAAATCGTGGAAGAGGTACTGAGTTCCATATCCGGCTTCCACTGACACTGGCGATTAACCAGGCGCTGCTGGTAAGTACTAGCGATGATGTATTTGCTATTCCTCTTTCCAGTATCGAAGGCGTGGTGCGTATTACCGGCCTGGAGCTGCAACGTTTTTATGATAGCAATAACAGTTTCTATGAATTTAACGGCATCGAATATGAGTTAAAACATCTCGGTGGCCTATTAACCGGTAACCGTGGTGATTATTCGAAGCAGTTACAGTTGTTCCCTGTCTTACTGGTTCATGTGGGTGACCAGCATTTTGCTCTTCATGTCGATGATCTGTTAGGTCGGCGTGAGATCGTGGTGAAACCTGTCGGTATGCAGATCGGCGGCGTTCGCGGTATTGCTGGTGCAACCATTTTAGCTGATGGCCGTGTGGTACTGATTCTCGAGATGTCAGCACTCGTCGTTGCAGACAGTCTGTTCAGAGAACATGTTCCAGTTGTTGAGGAAGCAGAAGCGGTTATCGTCAGTGATAAGAAAACTATCATGGTCGTCGATGACTCTATTACTATCCGTAAGGTCACGGAACGTATGCTCGCACGTTATGGCATCGAAGTGATCCTTGCAAAAGACGGTGTCGATGCGACGAATAAACTACAGGATGTCTTGCCGGATCTGATGTTGCTCGATATCGAAATGCCCCGTATGGATGGTTTCGAAGTAGCAAGTTTTGTGCGCAACGATGAAAGGCTGAAAAATCTACCGATCATCATGATCACATCAAGGACCGGAAGCAAGCATAAAGAGAAAGCGCTGGAAATCGGTGTTAACCAGTACCTGGGTAAACCGTTCCAGGAAGATGATCTGGTAAGTAATATCAATGAGATATTACACACTGCATTCTAGCCCGGTTAAAGAGAACAGGTTATGGCTAAAGATACTGAATCAATTAAATGCGTTATTCTTACATTACGTAGAGAAAATGTAATCGTGCCCAATGCGTTAGTCGCAGAGATCATATCAGTAAAAGATATAGAAACTTCGGATGGTGGGCCAGACTGGTTCCTCGGTAATATGAAGTGGCGTGGAGCCGATGTGCCGTTGCTTTCGTTTGAAGCATCTGGTGGAGAGAAAGTTTCAAAAGTAAATCTGAATACACAGGCGGTAGTGCTGTATGCCGTAGGTGATGCAGGCGATCTCGGTGATCACCCTTACCTGGGTCTGGTCATGTCTGGTGTTCCGCATGTCAGTCATTTTACTCGGAAGCAGGTCAAAAGTGATTTCGATGATGGAGAGCCACATCCGATGGTGGCGCAAAAAATTCGGATCAATGGTGCCAGTGTCAGTATCCTGGATGTTGATGCGATGGTTGCGATGGTCGAAGAAGCTGCCGCCTAGTCGATCATCCGGTCGTTATAGATCTCCCCATAATATCTGAAGTGCGCTGATCACAGCTGGTCCAGCCGTTTCTGTGCGCAGAATCCTCGGGCCAAACCGGATATCTTCAAAATTATTTTTTCCTAGAAATTCTGTTTCATCCATATTTACACCGCCTTCAGGACCGATAAATAATTCGATGGCTTGTTTCTCGTTTTCGATATCTCTGAGTCTGTTATCTGCTGCCGGGTTTAAGTTTAGTTTTAATGCCTGACTATTCAGTAGCGGTGGCAGCTCTGGCAGTAAAATAATTTCTGTGATCTCAGGAATGACGCATCGCCCCGATTGTTCGCAGGCGCTGATGATAACGTTGCGCCAGTGCTGCAGTTTTTTTACCTGTTTTTCCTTCGGAAATTTTATATTCGAGCGCTGGCATATGACAGGGATAATCTTATCGACGCCGAGCTCGACTGACTTTTGAATGGTTGCATCCATCCTGTCCTGTCGAGACAGGCCCTGTATGAGTGTTATCGACAGGTTCGATTCATTCTCTACCAGTATCTTTGACTCGATGATCAGTTGTGTTTTTTTTGTATTGGCATCCAGCATCCTGCACAGGTAATCAGAGCCGTCACCGTTGAACAGGGTTACAGTAGCACCTGCTTTCGTGCGTAAGACACGGATCAGGTGATTGGATGCGTTGACATCGAGAAACGTAGTATCACCGCAGCGCAGTTCTTCTGGATGATATAAGCGTGTGATGCGCACTATGGATTATGCGTGTTAAAAAGAAAGATTGTTCCAGATTGCGTTGGTGCTGTCAGCCTGGTTTAAGGTATAGAAATGCAGGCCAGGTGCACCTTTTTCTAGCAGCTGGTTACATAAGGTACTGACGACATCAAGTCCAAAAGCCTGCAGGCTTTCTTTATCATCCGCATAGGTCTCTAGCTGTTTCCGTATCCAGCGTGGAATTTCAGCGCCACAGGCATCTGAAAACCGTGTCAGGCTAGCGTAGTTTGTGATCGGCATGATGCCTGGTGTTATCGGAATCGAAATATTGTCTTTTTCACAGTTATCGATGAAACGTGAATAAGCATCAATGTTATAAAAATATTGGGTTATCGCACCGTTAGCACCAGCAGCAACCTTGTTTTTAAAATGCTCAAAATCTGATTGTGGTGATTTTGATTCTGGGTGATATTCTGGATAGGCTGCGACTTCGATCGTGAAATGATCGCCCGTGGTCTCGCGAATAAACGATACCAGTTCGTTGGCGTGAGATAACTCTTTCGTCGACTCTCCTTCTTTGG
>DAOVJH010000322.1 GCA_030673345.1 Pseudomonadota bacterium | reverse complement strand
CATTATCGGTGTTTGCATCAACCGCAGACTCGAAGTCACGCGCGACCATGCTGACCACGCCGGTTGTTGGCGCGATGGTGAAATCTAATACGTCTGCACCACCTAAGGTGTAAGTCACTGTACCGACTGGTGTTGCACCGCTAAGGCTTGGCGTTACGCCAGTGTAGATCGCATTCTCGTTGACGGTTGCATCGGCGATCGCATCGATGGTAAAGCTCGCTGCTTCGACCACATCCAGTACCGTCACCGTCCAGGCCTCTGTATCACTATTAGTATTAGTATCAGTTGCAGTAATCGTCAGCTCATAAACATTATCCGTATTGTCATCAACGGCTGACTCAAAGTTACGCGCAACCATGCTGACAACACCGGTACTACTATTGATAGTGAAATCAGCAGAATCATTACCGCTTAATGTATAAGTAAGAGCACCAATGGGCTCACCAGTAATCGCTGGCGTTACACCTGTATACATGGCATTTTCGTTAACAGTTGCATTAACAATTGCATCAATAGTGAAATTACCATCGACAGTGAAATTTACTGTGGCGGCAGGAGTACCTGTAATCGCATTACCATCTATAGTACCGCTGATTGTAATTAGCTCTACTGCTGTATTAGCAATGGTTGCGGTATAAGTGCCATCACCATTATCGGCAACAGTACTAATAATGGCTGAACCATTTTCACTTAACACAAGAGTACCAGGACTGCTTGTTAAATTCACACCAGCACTGTCTTTTGCCTGTACGGTTATTGTACTTGCAGTTAAACCATCTGATATCACACTTGTAGGTGATGCTGTAATAGTCGTTAGAGCCAGATCTAACGGCTCAGTATCCAAAAATGTAATCGTTGGCGTAAAGGCACCCTGACTAATATAAGTTACAGTCAGGTCATCTGTCTTATTGTATCCACCAAGATCACCATTTAAAGTATTTACATTATTCGCACTGGAAACAACTATTTTGAATGGTGTATTAAGGCCTACGCCAGCGTTACTATCAAGTGTTGATAGCGCTCCGCCAGTTGATAACGTTTGCGGGTTCAACGCTGCAGCCAGATCATCCATAAGAACACTGTATGAAACGATATAATCAACATCGCTATCAGCATCGATATCCGCAATGTCTGGAGCAAGATAATGCAGGAATGAGAAAGTGGTTATGGATGCTGCCGTACCACCCGTCAGCAAATCAGTAGTTGCAGGCGAGTTATTTGCTTTACTCGGATCTGAATCATAAACAGTCAAAGTCTGGCCTGTAGCAGTACCATCGCCTACCAGTACCATGAATGCATCAATGATACCATCGGTGTCAAAGTCGAGGCCCATCCACAAATAACCCTTAAAATCACCTCCATTATCAACAACTTTGTCGCCACGAAAACTAAAGGCTACCTCATCATTTGTCGTATCGGCATCACCCTGGTCATCAAACTCCATGTAAAACATCGGATACGTTGCATCACCCAATAAATCTATAGCTGCCGTTGCCTGCTGATCATTACCCGGATCCAGCGTTGGGCCCTGTAAAACAGTCGACCAACCAGTTACCGTTGAAAGATCAATAACCGCATACAGGTTCGTGCTTATCAACAATAAAATTAACGTAGATAAATAACGTTTTAGCAAAACTGACTCCAGCATCGTACACGATAAAATCGTGCACAACTAAATAGTGTTTAATTCTTATTTTTATTTCGTTTAGTGCAATGTTGGGATAACTCTAGAACAGCACTGATAGCGGCCAGCTGTATAGTGCTACCTACTCTCAATACTTTTTATTTCTATAACACGTCAAAAACTCAACAAAATTGTCACCTCTGCAACAATTTATTGCCCAATATCAGTGATATACAATAAAAACCGTAATCCCCGCAGAGTTATAGGCAAGATTGATGCCAATTACCATATTTTGAGTTGAATTAAATTAAGTTTAGGAACTAATTAAATGATTTACTTGATGATATATAACAGGAATATGATTAAAGACGCCAGATAACTGGCCAAACTTAGCGATAGAGGTGTTACTTGCCGATAAACCAGCTATTTTTTAATACGATATTCTGCAGAACGGGCATGCGCAGTCAAACCTTCACCGTGCGCCAGTATCGATGCCGTTTTACCTAAATCGGACGCACCCTGTGCTGAACAGCCGATCAGGCTGCTGCGCTTTTGAAAATCATAAACACCCAGAGGTGATGAAAAACGTGCAGTGCCAGAGGTTGGCAATACGTGATTTGGACCAGCACAATAATCACCCAATGCTTCTGCGGTATAACGACCCATGAAGATGGCTCCCGCATGACGGATCTTTGGCGCCCATTGTTCAGCGTCATCCATCGAAAGTTCCAGATGCTCCGGAGCGATATGGTTTGCTACTTCTATCGCCTGCTCCATGCTGGCCACCGAGATAATAGCCGCCCTGTCTTCGAGTGATTTTTTGATGATATCTTTTCTCGGCATCTCTTCGAGCAGGCGTTCGATGCTCTGTTTTACCTGCGCGATGAATTCGTCATCAGGACTGACTAATATCGATTGCGCTTCTTCATCGTGTTCTGCCTGTGAGAACAGATCCATCGCGATCCAGTCAGGATCGGTCTTACCATCACAGACAACCAGTATCTCAGAAGGTCCCGCTATCATATCGATGCCGACCACACCGAAAACCATACGTTTGGCTGTTGCTACAAAAGAATTTCCTGGACCGGTAATCTTATCTACTTTTGGTATGGTTTCAGTACCATAAGCAAGAGCAGCCACGGCCTGTGCACCACCGATAGTAAATACGCGATCGACACCTGCGACTGCTGCCGCTGCCATTACAAGCTGATTAAGCTCACCGTCCGGTGTTGGTACCACCATGAT
>DAOVJH010000323.1 GCA_030673345.1 Pseudomonadota bacterium | reverse complement strand
GAACCTGCTTACTAAGGACATACTCTTTTTGATTCCCATTCAAATACCGTGCTAGCTTAACCACTCTTAGCGCAAACGAGAAACTTTTCTCCTTCAATATATTTTCCATACCAAACAACTCCCTGTTTGAAATAACTAATAAAAAGTGACGCTGTTTCTACATTTTTCACTTTTCATTATTCATTGCGCGAAGCGCTCATTCGTGTACGCGGCGAATTCTAGCACCTAATAGTGCTAATTTTTCTTCAATGTTCTCGTAACCACGGTCGATATGGTATATACGCTGCACTTCGGTCTCGCCACTGGCAACCAGTCCGGCAATGATCAGGCTGGCTGAAGCACGTAGATCAGTTGCCATCACTGGCGCGGATGTCAGTGTATCTACGCCGCGAATAATCGCAGTATTGCCTTCGATCTCGATATCTGCACCCATGCGTATTAATTCCTGCACATGCATAAAACGATTTTCAAAAACAGTCTCGACCACCGTCGATGTACCTTCAGCCACGGTATTTAATGCAGCAAACTGTGCCTGCATATCTGTCGGGAAAGCGGGATACGGCGCTGTACGAACACTGACTGCTTTTGGCCGTTTACCCTCCATGTCCAGTGTTATCCAGTCATCACCCACCTCGACTTTAGCGCCGGATTCACGCAGCTTATCGATCACAGCATCCAGTAATTTTGGATCAGTGTCTTTTACCTTGATGCTGCCGCCTGTAATGGCTGCGGCAACCAGGAATGTACCCGTCTCGATCCTGTCAGGCAGGACCCGGTAACGTGTACCATGTAATTTTTCTACGCCCTCGATGGTAATCGTATCAGTACCCGCGCCAGAAATTTTTCCACCCATCGCGTTGATAAAATTCGCCAGATCAACCACCTCGGGCTCACGGGCTGCATTTTCGATAATGGTGGTACCATCTGCAAGCGCTGCCGCCATCATCAAGTTTTCTGTACCTGTCACCGTGACTATATCCAGCACCAGCCTCGCGCCTTTTAATCGTTTGGCTTTTGCATGGATATAACCATTGCTGACATCGATTTCGGCGCCCATGTCCTGCAGACCCTTAATATGCAGATTGACCGGACGTGAGCCGATAGCGCAGCCACCGGGCAAAGAAACTTCAGCTTCACCAAAGCGCGCCAGTAGAGGACCGAGCACCAGGATGGATGAACGCATGGTTTTCACCAGGTGATACGGTGCGGTGTAATTCTCGATGGTAGAACTGTCAACTTCAACGCTAAGTTTTTCATCGACAGAAACCATCACACCCATACAACCCAGCAGTTCCATGGTGGTGGTCACATCATGCAGATGCGGAACATTTTCAATGGTAGCCGGACTGTCAGCGAGCAAGGTTGCAGCCAAAATCGGCAGCACAGCATTTTTGGCACCCGATATCCGGACATTACCTTCCAGCTTTACGCCACCATTGATCATTAATTTATTCATTTACAAAGTTCTCTAATTTCATTTTCTACGCCATAAGCTTTTGCTATGGTCAATAGTGAAGCTGGCAGGTTTTCAAAGAGTACTGCCACATTTTTCTGTTGTGCAAATTTTACTATTTCCAGCATCAATGCCAATGCCGCACTATTACATTCTTTAACCTGCGATAGATCGATGGTTATTTTTCCGTTGTCTGATGCTTTAACCGCGGTTAAGAAACCTGATGATTTTCGCAACAGATCAGGCACCGTTGAAAAATTCACGGCCCCTGAAACAAGGTATTTCTGCTGGCTTTGCTGAGTTATTTCAGCCTGACTTAATTGCACCCGGTCACCCTTCTACTATCTATTCAGTCTGTCTTTAATCAAGATTTCGCATTACTGTTAACCTTGCTGGCTAACTTGCTATTTTTATCGCGCATGTATTTTAACAGGCCATCAATACCGCTTTTACGTATTTCTTGCGTGAACGTACCTCGGTAACTGGTCACCAGGCTGACACCATCGATCTTGATATCGTAAACCTTCCAGGCATTATTTTTGATGCGCACCCGGTAAGCCATCGGTATAGAAGGGCCACCCGGCTGAATCACTTCAGCTTTCACCGATGCTTTATGAGCGTCAGCAGCTAATTTTACCGGGAAATAATTAATCTCCTGATCTTTAAATTCTACTAACGACTTACTGTAAGTCCTCACCAGCAGATCTTTAAACTCGCCAACGAATGCCAGTTTTTGCTCCTTTGAGGCTTTTTTCCAGTTTTTGCCCATCGCCAGTTTTGCCATAGTGACATTATCGAGATGCGGCAAGATATAGTCATCAATGATTTTATATACACGCTCAGGTTCTTTTTGTAACAGTTCATGATCGTCACGCAGTATTTTTATGACCTGGTTTGACGTTCTTTCCAGAAAAACTGCCGGTGACTCGATGGACTCCGCCTGGGCGGCCTGGGACCAGGCAGCGCCAACGACCATAAATACTGCCACGAAAACAGCCGATATGAATTTAAGTATGCTCATAAAATTACCTCTTATTCCGTTTCTTCATCGGCCTGACTGTATAAGAACTGGCCGATGATCTGCTCCAGCACCAGCGCCGATTGCGTCAGGTCGATAACATCACCTGCTTTTAAAAAATCTTCCTCGGCTCCCGGCTCAAATCCGACAAACTGCTCACCTAACAAACCTGAGGTTAATATGCTCGCCGCTGTATCGATCGGAAACTTATTGTACTGCTCATCGATCACCATGCTTACGACTGCTTCATAAGTCTCACTATTGTATTGAATATCCGTAACACGCCCGATCGTCACGCCGCCCGCTGAAACCGGTGAACGCACCTTTAGACCACCGATGTTGTCAAAACGTGCCCTTAATTCGTAATTTTCGCCGCCACCGTAACTGCTCATATT
>DAOVJH010000040.1 GCA_030673345.1 Pseudomonadota bacterium | reverse complement strand
GGATATGCTGAATAATCTTGTTCCGCAATCCTTAACTAAATATCAACAGTAGTTATTATTCAACCTGTCCCTGACTCAGTTAGTTTCAGTTAAACCTAATACAAAATCGCGGAATGAATAAAATCCGCTCCTATAAGGGGGCAATCAAAAACTGACGATGCTGGAGCGGCAATGCCTAATAAAAAGTAAATTGTAAATATTATGTAAGAGAAAGTTAACGCAAGAAGAGGAGAAATTATAATAGATTAACCAGCTGCTGAACCCGCGACTTAATCTCTTCATCATCATAGATCTTCATGATGCCCTCAACCTCGACCTGCAGATTCTTAAGCGTACTATTAACGATGATGTGTTTGATTTCCAGCAAGGCATTTGCCTGCACGCTGAAATACTCCAACCCCATGCCGAGCAGCAGCCGGGTATACAGGGTGTCACTGGCCATCTCTCCGCACATAGAGACAGGGATGCCAGCTTTTTTGCCAGCTTCCAGAGTCATCTGGATCAGTTTTAATACGGCCGGGTGCAGCGGGTTGAACAGGTAGTTTACCTCATCATCGATCCGGTCTATCGCCAGGGTGTACTGGATAAGATCATTGGTGCCGATGGAGAGAAAATCCAGTTTGCGGGCAAATGCATCTGCAGCAAGTGCTGCAGCGGGAACCTCGATCATGGCACCGACGGCCATCTTTTTATCGAAGGCAACCTTTTTCTTTGTCAGTAATGCCTTTGCTTCATCGATCAAACTCAGAACCTGATCAAGTTCCTCGGTGTTGGTCAGCATAGGAATCATGATCCGTACCGGGCCATAAGCTGAGACGCGTAAGATGGCTAGTAGCTGCGGCATAAAATCCTGTGGTTCTTTCAGGCAGCGGCGGATGGCGCGCAAACCCATGGCGGGGTTATGTGCCATCGGTCCATGATCGATGGTATCCTGAATTTCTTTGTCAGCACCCAGGTCCATGGTGCGGATGGTCAACGGTTTGCCGTTGAGTGCTTTTACCGCACGCCTGTAGGTCTTGAAGTGTGTCTGCTGGTCGGGCCATTGATTGAGCTCGATGAATAACATCTCGGTGCGATACAGGCCGACACCGGTGTCGTCATATTTTTTAATGGTGCGTATATCGGCGGGCCTGTCTATATTGCCGTGCAGGGTGATCTGTTTTTTATCGAGTGTAACAGCCGGTTTTCCGCTTAGATCGTTTAACAGGTTGCGTTTGGTGGTCTCAGCACGTTTTACTGCGCGATAGTATTTGAGTGATTTATTATCCGGTGAATTGATGACGACGCCGGTGAAACCATCGATGACGATGTTCTCATCCCGGTGGATGAGCTGGCGAGCATGATGCAGACCGACGATCGCGGGGATGCCAAGATTTCTGGCGAGTATCGCTGTGTGTGATAGCGGTCCGCCATACTCAGTGATGAAGCCGGCAACTTTCTGGTGCTGCATCATGATGGTATCGGCAGGTGTCAGATCATCGGCAACGATTATTTTCCCTTTGTAGGAAGAACCGTCGTGTGCTTCATCTTTGCCTGCGAGTGCTGTCTGTATGCGTTTGACGACATGCAGGACATCATCTTTTCGGGTACGTAGGTAGGGGTCTTCCATCTCATCGAATACCTGCACCAGGCGGTCGCCCTGCATCTGTAATGCCCATTCGGCATTACAGGAAAATTCTTTGATATTGGCGATGGTGCCTTCGTCAAATGCCGGGTCTTCCAGCATCAGCAGGTGGGTATCGATAAAAACGAGGATATCCTCTGCGGTGTTCTTCGCAATTTTCTTCTTGATATCATGTAGCTGTCTGTTTGCCAGCTTCATCGCTTTTTTAAAGCGTTTTATTTCTGAATTTATCTCAGAGGCGGCCAGGTTTTTTTGTGTGGCATCAACTTTCTCGCGCGCAAGTACGTAAGCTTCGCCTATCGCGATGCCTTTTGATACGCCGATACCACTGATGTATATACTCAAACCCGTTCCCCGGTTTTTATCATATGTTATTTACTCGTCTTCATTGAAACGATTATTGATTAACTCTTCGATCTTATCCATGCTTTCTTCTTCGTCATCACCCTCTGTATAAAGTGTGATCTCACTGCCTTTGCCTGCTGCCAGCATCATAACGCCCATGATGCTTTTGCCGTTAACACGTCGGTTGCCTTTTTCGATCTCGATATGTGATGAAAAACTGGATGCGAGCTGTACCAGCTGCGCGGCGGCTCTTGCGTGTAAGCCCAGTTTGTTAATGATCTCTATGTTTCTGCTTATGCTCATACTTTTGTGTTACGTACCTGGGTTGTTTAGCTGTATGCCTTGTACTGCACCATCGAGTGCTTTCTGTACCAGTGTTTTTATTGGGCTGTCCCGATAGTTTAGCAGGCGCATGATCATCGGCAGGTTAACACCGCTGATGAGTTCGGCATCGTATCTGCCGGTAACCAGCTGTGCGATATTGCTAGGCGTGCTGCCGTAGATATCGGTGATAAATATCACGCCTTCTTCCAGGTCGAGGTGTCTGAGTTCGTTTTCGATGTTTTCGATCATCGAATCGACATCTGCATCCATCGGAATTTCGGCGTACGAAAGGTTATTGTTCTTCTTTTTTATTATCGCTTCACCGGTTCTTATCAAGTTGCTGGCGATGCCTTCATGGGTGATAAAAAATAATGCTGTGCTCATTACTGTTCTTCATAACCCATTTCACGATGGTGAACAGAGACTATTTCCTGGCTGTCTCTGAAAATATCGTGCAGTGCTTCAGCGATATAAACAGAGCGGTGCTGGCCGCCGGTACAGCCGATAGAGACGGTAATATAATATCGGTTCTGGCTTTTAAATTTTGGTATGACGAAGTTTAAATAATTTTCGATATGTTCGAGCATCAGTTGTACGTCTTCCTGCTCTTGCAGGAAAGCGATGACTTCAGGGTCCTGGCCTGTTAGTGCGCGCAGGTTGGGCTCCCAGTGTGGGTTGGGCAGGCAGCGTACATCAAAAACAAAATCAGAGTCAGCCGGTGCGCCATTCTTAAAGCCGAATGAATTGAACAACAGGGAAAGTTTTGTCTTCGGACGTTTTACGACGCGTTCTTTGATGTAGCTTCTTAGCTCATGGATATTGGTGTAGGTCGTGTCAACATATAAGTTGGCCGCTGTGGCGACATCTTTTAACAGGTTGCGCTCTACCTCGATGGCTTCTGATAGCGGCAGTCCCTTCTTGGTTAACGGATGTTTGCGTCTTGTGTCACTGAAGCGTTTTATCAGCGTTTCGAGTTCTGCCTGAAGATAGATTATTTCGATTTCTATCTCTGTTTTAGTATCACGCTGCTGTATCCACTCAACGATGGTGTGGAAGTCGCGCAGATCTTCTGAATCACTTCGTGCATCGATGCCGACAGCGATGTGATCATATAGCTGTACTCTCCGGCTTAAGATTCGTTCGATAAACTGCGGTAGCAGTCCGATGGGCAGGTTGTCAACGCAGTAATAATCTTCATCTTCCAGCGTGTGAAGTGCGACTGTCTTCCCTGATCCTGATAAACCACTGATGATGACTAATTTCATAGATTTTTTTAGCTATCGTTTTCGATGGCTTTCTGCTGAAGTTCGATCAGCTGCTGGCTGGCGTCATAGCCATTATGGCGTAATATGTAGTTTCGTACTGCAGCTTCGACGATGACGGCGAGGTTGCGTCCAGGTGCAACAGGTATTACGGTGACTGGAATTTCGACGTTGAGTATCTTCTGCATTTTAGTATGACCAGTTAAGCGGCTAAAGTCACTGATGTTGCTGTCATTCATTTTCTCCATATGGATGATCAAGCGCAGGTATTTATTAATCTTTATTGCATTGTCGCCATACATCTCACGGATATTTAATACGCCGAGTCCGCGTACTTCCATAAAACCCTGCAGCAGGCTAGGGCTGCGTCCATCGAGTATATCGGGGCCTATCTGTGTGAATTCTGGCGCATCGTCAGCGACCAGACGGTGGCCGCGTGAGATTAATTCGAGTGCCAGTTCACTTTTACCAACACTGCTTTCACCGGTAATCAATACACCGTTACCCAGTACTTCCATGTAGACGCCGTGCAGGATCTCTTTGTTGGAGAATAGTTTGTGCAGGTAGTAACGGGCGATATCGACAACGTCGTTACTCTCGGCTTTACAGCTTAATACGGGTACGCTGTACTTATTGGCAAATTCACTGAGCAGGTCAGGCACCGGCAGGTCGTCGGATAGTATTATCGCGACGGTATTATTGGTGAATAACTGGGTCAGCGTGCTGTTTCTAAAATCATCATCCAGTGATTGCAGGTATTCACACTCGGTCTTGCCGATTACCTGGATGACATTATTATGAATGAGGTTGAGATGGCCGATCAGTGTTGCGTGCTCATTGACATCGACTTCGTGTAGAGGGCGTTTTGGATCTTCAGAGCCGGCGACCCACTTTAATTCGATCTTGCTGGCAAGATTGACGATGATCGATTCGGCGGAAAGGATCTCTTTCATGATGCCTGTGATGTTAGTTGCCAGTTGACGAGGTGTTTGTATATCACTGCCACGTCGTTGGCGCTGCGTATCTCTTTACAAAAGTTTGCGTTATTAAAAAGTGATGCCAGGTAGGCCAGTATCTTCAGGTGTTCGTCTGTGAAATGTTCCGGCACCATCAAGGCGAAGATCAGGTCTGTCTTCTGATCGTCCGGGCTGTCGAAATCGATGCCGTTATCGAGTTTTAAAAATGCACCGATCGCGTGTTCGGTCAGCCGTGTACGGGTGTGGGGCAGGGCGACGCCGTGTCCCATGCTGGTCGAGCCCAGTTTTTCCCTATCGATGAGTAACTGGAAGATCTCCAGTGGGTCGATATCTTCGTCGGCTGACTGATTGATGCGGTTGGCTTCTGCTGCCAGGTGCTCAGCCAGTAGTTCTAGTGCACGTTTCTTACTTTTTATTTCGTTGTTGCTAATAACAGCATTCGAGCTGATTAGTGTATCAAGGTTCATTTTACTGCTGTTGCCTATTCACTTGATGGTTGTGAATGTTCAGTCTCGAATGCTGTTGCTGGTGTCGCGAATTAGCTGGCCAGATTATTCAGATTCTTCCAGGCTGAAGTCATTATTGTGTTTATTGTGCAGATGATTTTTTAACTTTTCTTTATGTTTTTTCACCTGTCGGTCAAGCTTGTCGACCAGGCCATCAATCGCAGCGTACATGTCATCTTCAGTGCAGTCGGCAAAGATATCATGGCCACTCATATGGACCGTGGCCTCAGCTTTGTGCCGGCCGCCCTCTACAGCGAGGATGACGTGGATGTTACTGACCTTATCGAAGTGGCGCTCAAGTCGCGCCATTTTCTCATTTACATAATCTCGTAGTGAATCGGTTACTTCGATGTGATGACCTGTCAGTTCTATTTGCATGTGCATTTCTCCACTTTTGTTGATGGGATGTTGTACGCCTTTATATTATTGCAAGTGCGACCTTGTCAAGTGCTCACAGGTCAAGTTTTCCTGCGATATTTTAAGTGCAGTTAAGCTAGCCGCTTCCGCTCATTTGAAGGTGGTATCAACATAGACTCTCTATATTTTGCCACAGTTCGACGTGCAACATTAATACCTTCTTTAACTAATAATGAAGAAATTTTGTTGTCGCTCATCGGTTTCTTGGGATTTTCGTTCTCGATCAGCTTTTTTACCATGGAGCGGATGGCTGTGGCTGAGCATTCGCCGCCGTCAGCAGTGCCCACGTGGCTGGAGAAGAAAAACTTGAATTCGTATACACCCCGGGGGGTGTGCATGAATTTATTGGTGGTGACGCGTGATATGGTGGATTCGTGCATTTCTAATTCTTCCGCGATATCACGTAAAACCATCGGTTTCATGCCTTCATCACCGTAATCCAGAAACAGCCGCTGGCGCTCGACAATCGCATTGCCCACGCGTTGCAGGGTGTCGCTGCGGCTCTGCAGGCTCTTCAGGAACCAGCGGGCTTCCTGCAGACTATTGCGCAGATAGCTGGTATCTTTGCCGCGGCCGGCATTTTTCAGGTGGTTCTCGTAGATAGCATTTATTCTTAGATTGGGGGATGCATCGGGATTCAGGCTGACATGCCACTGGCCGTTAATTTTTCGTACGAAGATGTCTGGTATGACGTATTGTGCATTGTTTCCGGAGATGCTGGCGCCGGGTTTTGGGTTGAGTGCCAGGATAAAAGTGATCAGTTCTTTCAGCTGCGCTTCATCACGGCGTGTTTTTTTCTGCAGCCTGGCGTAGTCATGAGCACCGAGCAGGTCGAGGTGGTGTTCGACAATGTTTTTAACGTCGGCCAGCCCAGGTGTCTGTTCGTCGAATTGTTCAAGCTGCAGTAAAAGGCATTCTTTCAGGTCACGTGCGGCGATACCGATCGGGTCAAAGTGCTGCACGCGATGTAATACTGCCTCGACTTCATCCAGTTCTATATCCAGGTCATCTTTCAGGCCGTCGTATATATCTTGAATAGATTCAGTGAGATAACCATCATCATTGACCGCATCGATGATGGCAATGGCGATGATATGGTCGTTGTCGCTAAATTGTGAATTGTGTAGCTGCCAGACCAGGTGTTCGTTTAGTGTGTCGCCTGCGACGCTCTGGTTTTCCAGAAAATCATTGTTTGAATCACTGCTGGACTGGCTACTGGGTGCTGTCGAGGGGGGGATATCGTAGGTATCTTCCCAGTTGGCGTCAACGGCCAGTTCATCGGGTATCTCCTGCTGGTTTTCCATATCCATGTGCGGGTCTTCATTCTCAGCCTTGCTTTCGCTGGCGCTGTTCAAATTTTCCAGCTCCTGTTTTTCTGCCTGGCTTTCGGTTTCGGCAGCCGTTTCCCCGTTGTCCTCATCCTGTTCCAGCATGGGGTTTTCTTCCAGGGTCTGCTGGATCTCGCTTTGCAGTTCTAGCGTTGATAGCTGCAACAGACGTATCGCCTGCTGTAGCTGCGGGGTCATCGTGAGGTGCTGGCCAAGTTTTAGCTGAAGGGTTGGCTTCATGGTGAATCAGTAGACAGGTTTATCCGTTTTAACAATGCTGTGTATTTTTTTCAGATGGTGATAGGGGCAGCATGAAATGAATGAATATGTCGTTATCTCTCCGTTACATCGATATTAATTCTTACTTCTATGTAAAAATTATAGACGAAAATCACGGCCAAGATAGACTTCTCGCACTTCTTCGTTAGAAAGAATTTCTTCTGGTTGCCCCCGGGCGATGATCTTTCCCCCGCTGAGGATGTAGGCTCTATCGCAGATCCCCAGTGTTTCGCGGACATTATGATCGGTTATGAGCACGCCTATATTGCGCTCTATCAAGTGTTTGACGATTTTCTGTATCTCGATGACCGAAATCGGGTCGACACCGGCAAAAGGCTCGTCGAGCAGGATGAAAGTGGGCTGTGAAGCCAGTGCGCGGGCGATTTCGACACGGCGGCGTTCACCGCCAGACAGGCTTAAGCCGGTATTTTGGCGGATATGGTCGATCTGCAGGTCGTCGATTAATGCATTCAACTTATCTTTCCGCTGTGCTTCGTTGAGCGTCTTATTTGCTTCCAGCACCGCCATGATATTGTCTTCGACGCTTAATTTTCTGAAAACCGATGCTTCCTGCGGAAGGTAACCGACCCCTTTTTGCGCCCTGGCGTGCATGGGCAGCCGGGTAATATCCTGATCATCCAGTTTTATGCTGCCTTTATCGGCCTGCACCAGGCCTACTACCATGTAGAAACTGGTGGTTTTACCGGCACCGTTAGGACCTAACAAACCGACGACTTCACCGCTGTTTACCTCAAATGAAACATCATCGACCACGGTGCGTGATTTATAGGCTTTGACCAGGTTGTTAGCGCTCAATGTAGACATCTTGATTTTATTTTGTCGCGGGTTCTTTCTTTGGGGTCAGGGTAATGTTTACCCGCTGCGAGGATTTAGTGCCGGAATCTGACGAGGCAGAGCCCTTTTTATCGCCAGCGAGGACGATTTTCTTTTTGGTATCATAGACGATCTTCTGGCTATTAACCTGGTGGTCAGGCTGTTTCAGCTTCGCATTGGTTGTCATGACCAGTTTGTTCTGGCTGGCGGTATATACCATGAGTTCGCTTTCAGCCTGAATGTTTTCGCCTTTTTCGGTGACATGATTGTAATGCGCAGGTTTGCCTATCACTGTGATGCGTTCGATTTCATCTTTGCTCTGTCGCAAGGTCACCTTATCACCGGTTAATTCGAGTTCCCCCTGTGTGATCTTCACATTACCAGTATATTCACTGTAGCCCGTCTCGATATTCAGTCGCATGTGGTCTGCGTCGATGAAAATCTTTTCAACTTCTTCGGCTGTTACATTGCCTGAAGCTATAAAAAACAACAGGCTGGTCAATAGTGTGATTAATTTATTCATAAGGCAGATAAAACCCGCTTACCCTGGAGGTAAGCTCTAGCTCGCTGGTCATATTATTATAAATCATACCGGTTGATGTTAACTGTGATTTCCCCTGCGTAATATCGACATGTGCCTGTGTTTGAGCGATCTGTGTTTTGGTGTGGATCAGCAT
>DAOVJH010000272.1 GCA_030673345.1 Pseudomonadota bacterium | reverse complement strand
TGGATGGATCCGGGTGGTGATTAGGGAAGTTACCGTCTACATCGCAGAACAGTTCTGTAACAGTACAGCCGAGGCGGGTGAACAGTTCAGTCGCTAGCACGCCGGCAACGCCGTTACCGCAATCAACAGCGATATTAAGCGGTCTGTCGAGTTTGATATCGTTGACGATGGTGTCGAGATATTCAGGGACAACATCCTGTTCTGTGTGGCTGCCTTGTCCTTTACTTATCCTGCCTTCGACGATCATGTTGTAGAGCGCTTTGATGCCGTCACCATAGAGCGTGTCGCCGGCGATCAGCATCTTCAAACCATTATACTGAGGCGGATTGTGACTGCCGGTGACCATGATGCCAGTGCCGGTTTTTAATTTATGTGTTGCGTAATACAGTACCGGGGTCGGCACCATGCCGATGTCGATAACGTCGCAACCACCGGCGCGCAGGCCTTCGCTTAGGCGTTTTGCCAGTTCGGGACTGGACAGGCGGCCATCTCGGCCGATCACCACGGTGTTCTGGCCTTGTGATAATGCCTGTGTTGCAAAAGCCTGTCCGATCAGTTGTACCGCGTCTGGTGTTAATGCATTTTCAACAACGCCACGGATGTCGTATGCGCGAAAAATATCTTCTGTTATTGTCATGATAATTGTTTAAAAGTTTATTTTTATTAGAAGTGTTGTCAGTAATATTTTTTAATCTTTACCGGAATGTCCGAAGCCGCCTGTGCCACGATGTGTTTTAATAAAATCATCGACCACTTCAAACTCGACCTGAATAACAGGGACGATGACCAGCTGAGCGATGCGGTCGCCGATCTCGATCGTGAAATCCTTATTGCCGCGGTTCCAGCAGGAAACAAATAACTGTCCCTGGTAATCGGAATCGATCAGTCCGACCAGGTTACCCAGGACGATGCCGTGTTTATGGCCCAGGCCTGAGCGTGGAAGTATAACCGCGGCCATGTTCGGGTCTTCGACGTAGATCGACAGGCCAGTGGGAATCAATAATGTTTCGCCGGGTTTTAGTTCGGTTGTTTCATCGAGGGCCGCGCGCAGATCCATACCGGCTGAGCCGTCTGTTGCGTATTCGGGTAAGGCAATGTCTTTGCCGATGCGGGGGTCGAGTATCTTAAGCTGTATTTTTTGCATTCTGTCTCTTGTTATCGTTATATTTTTTTGCGATCAGTGTTATCAGTTGTCTGGCAAGTTGTGATTTACGGGCGACATCAAAATGTTGTTCGCCTTGTGCGTGGTCAGGCTGGTTCCAGAATACATGCAGGGCATTATATTCACTGTCGAAGCCGATTTTTTTGCCGATATCGGGTTTGTCCCCAGGTGTTTCGCTGACATCATTCGCAATGATCATATCCAGGTTTTTACGTATCAATTTTTGTTTTGCGTTTTCGCTGATGTTTTCTGTCTCAGCGGCAAAACCGACAACATATGGCCGTGACTTATGGTTTGCGACCGTCGAGATTATGTCGTCATTTTTTGTCAGTTGTAAGGTGAGCCTGTCTTCGGTCTTTTTGATCTTCTGTGTCGCGACTTCTTCAACGCGATAGTCTGAGACAGCGGCAGCTGATATATAGATATGGCAGCTGTCTATGTTAGATAATACGGCCTGCTGCATCTGTTCAGCTGATTCGACGGCGATAAAGTTTAGTGATTCGGGTGGCTGCAAGTGGCTTGGACCACTGATCAGCGTCACATTGGCGCCAGCTTCCTGTGCGGCGGTGGCGATGGCATAACCCATACGGCCTGAGCTGCGGTTGCCGATAAAACGAACCGGGTCGATGGCTTCATAAGTTGGACCGGCGGTGATGACGAGGTTTAAACCCTGCATATCACCCGATTTAAAACATTGCTCAAGTGCTGTCATCAGATCGCTGACGTCAGACATACGGCCTTCACCGGTTTCACCGCAGGCTTGTATACCGCTGGCCGGCCCGAGCTGAAGCCAGTTTTTATCAGTGAGTGTTTTGCAATTAGCCTGCGTGCTCAAGTCGTCCCACATCACCCGGTTCATCGCCGGTGCAAAATATTTGATGGCTTCCGAGGCGAGGCTGGTAGTGGTAAGCAGGTTATCAGCACGGCCCTGTGCCAGTTTGGCGATGGTGTTGGCGCTGGCGGGTGCAATCACGATAGCGTCAGCCCAGCGTGCCAGTTCGATATGTTTCATGCCGGAGGTGCTGGTTTCATCGCTGTTGTCAAAAAATACCGGGTGGCCGGATAGCGCCTGAAAAGTGAGTGGTGTAACAAATTCTGTGGCGGCAGATGTCATCATGATGCGCACCTCTGCGCCTGCCTCTATCAGCCGGCGTGTCAGGTCGGCGCTCTTATAGGCAGCGATGCCGCCAGTGATGCCGATTATGATGTGTTTTTGGCTTAATGGGCTGCCTGATGGAGCACTTGTGCCGTTCGCTTTGTTCATGGCTGGTAGTTTATCAGAAGCCGTTATCCAGCAGTATGTTTGCGCTGTCTTCGGGATGTGGCTATTATCCTGTCTTTAAAGGATTAAATCGAACGATAAACACAGGGAAGAACTATGGCGATATCACAATGGCCGCTGGCCGAAAGACCGCGCGAGAAACTGCTCGATAAAGGTGCGCAATCACTATCTGATGCCGAGTTACTGGCAATATTTCTGAGGACGGGCTGCAAAGGGATGACAGCGGTCGACCTTGCACGGCAGCTGCTCGATAACTTCGGTGGTCTCAAACCGCTGCTGCAGGCCAGCCAGACCGATTTTTGTGCAAACAAGGGTCTGGGAAATGCGAAATTTGCGCAGTTGCAGGCGGTATTGGAGATGGCAAAGCGCCACCTGTTCGAACAGCTGTCTCGGGGTGATGCGCTCTGCAGCCCGGTACAGACCCGTCAGTTTCTAAGTGCACAACTGGCGGACTATCCGCATGAAGTGTTTGCCTGCCTGTTTCTGGATAACCGTAACCGTGTCATCGCGTTTGAAAAGATGTTCTACGGAACCATCGATGGTGCCAGCGTTTACCCGCGTGAAGTCGTGTGCCTGGCGCTGAAGAAGAATGCCGCGTCGGTCATATTTGCACATAATCATCCGTCTGGCGTCGCCGAACCCAGTCATGCAGATGAGCAGATTACGCAACGTTTAAAGGAAGCATTGGCGCTTGTCGATATCCGTGTGCTGGATCACATGGTGATAGGGGATGAGGTGGTGTCGTTTGCAGAACGCGGGTTGTTGTGAAGCATTAACTGGCGTAACTTCTGCTTACGGCCATTGGCGGACACTGGCTTTAAGTCCCTTCTCCCCCTGGGAGAAGGTTAGGATGAGGGTGTTTTCAGCGACGCCCTCACCCCAGCCCTCTCCCAGAGGGAGAGGGGGAATATTGAACACTTATGTCTTCTTTGGCTC
>DAOVJH010000308.1 GCA_030673345.1 Pseudomonadota bacterium | reverse complement strand
TCTGGCAAAACCGTCTGCGTGGCGCGATTCCCAAACCAGGTTTTTGCCTGGTTCGAAGATGGTAATGAATGATTCAAATGTGACCCTATGACTCAGGGGCGCGTGGATTACCCACCGTGACCGCCGGTCATCGAGTATATCTATGCATTCGATTATGGGAATAAATTGCTGGAAGTGGCGGAAATCAGCCCAGTAGTTGAATACTTGCTGTGGTGACGCCTTTATTGTTAGATTTTTGTGCAATAGCATGGTTACTTAAAGATTTAATCTGGCTTCTAGACTTATTTATGCCATTTTGACAGGCTTTTCTTGATTAAAATCAAGAAACCTTAAAAATAATAAGTCAATAATGAAGTTCATTTATTTTATGAGATATAGAGACGTGTTATCAACCAATGTAAAAACTATCAGTAAGCTGAAATCCCTTCCGTTAAATGGCATAACTCAAAAAATTCAACCAGCTGTCAAACTTGGTGAGAGCCCGGCATGGTAGAGCCGAGACTAGATCCAAAAATTATTCATAATGAAACAGACCTGTTGGCCGCAGCGATACATATCGATCGTTATCTGATGGATGCGATGGAAAGGTTAGATGAAGACTTTGCTGATATAGACGATCTTACCATGCAGACTTTTAAGCAGCTCAGCAGAAGCAAGCATGCGTTAAACGATAAAATTTTGAGTGATAAAGAAGTACCGGGTGAAGATGTTACCAGTAACCTGGAACAAATTACCTTATACAATGAGCAAATGGAAGAGGTGGCAAATTTCCCGAAATCAAGATTACAGAGACTCTGTGCATGTTGTGACCGCAGTTTTGCTTTTTATACCGCTATTACAGAAACGAGTGAGGATGAAGACGTTCTGATGACCGCGCAAAAACTGGCTTCTTCTGCATTTGATCGTATTGGCGTTCTCAAGCAGGCGCTTGGTAATGAATGTGGCTGTGATGGTCCAGGTTGATTAGGTATCAGGTGTCTGAGTAATGACTGCCTCGTCATGGCAAGATAAAAGCTTTGAAAATATTGGAGAAGTTGGCGTCTTTTAGGAGAATTCGCCAGGTTTCAAAAGAGGATAAAATCATGAAACAGAAGATGGTGCGAAAAATGCCAGCGATACTTACTATTGCTCTGTTGTCTACAAATGCATTTGCCGATAATTCTATAAGTTTTGATGGTTACCGAATTTTCAGAACCAACTGTTTCGTGTGCCATGGATTAGATGGTACAGGCAATGGCCCATTGGCTGGCAAGCTGGAAACTAAACCGGCTGATCTAACCAATAATGAAAGGCTGGAGAAAAAAAGCGACCGTGAGCTTTTCAAAATAATTGAGGGTAAAGCTCCCCATGGCCAGGTATCCAACGACATGCCGCAATGGGGTCTGGCGATACCACAAACACAGATCAGATCATTGCTGGCCTATGTACGTTATCTGCATAGTTCAAAACACCCTGTTTCAGGTAACCCAGAAGTGGGTAAGCAAGTCTATGACAATAACTGCACTATCTGCCATGGCCCTGATGGTAAAGGCAAAGGAACGATAACAAAAATATATGATATGGAACCTGCAGATCATACCGATGCCAGCAGCATGAATCGTATGTCCAATAAAAAGATTCGCTCGATAATTTCTGATGGCACAAAAGGGGCAAAACTTATGCCCGGCTGGAAAGGCATCCTGTCAGAAAAAGAGATCGAAGATGTAATTAGTTACATCCGTTTACTTTCGGTACAATAGATACTATGCATATAGAAAGATGAATATAAAAAATTAATTAGAGTTTCCTTAAGCATACAGGAATATTACATTTGAACAGCACGTCTGATAACTGGCTGGTACATGATCACCAAAAATATGATGCTGCACTCGATGACTGCGAGATGGCGGCTGATGTGGGTGAGTGGAAAAACGCTAAACACCTGTTTCAAAAATTCGTGACCGATCTCAAGCTTCACATGCAGATGGAAGACGAAGTGCTCTATCCTTTATTCATAGAGGAGAACGGTGACCCGGGCGGTGTCATTGCTCATCTTAGTGAAGAGCATGATTACCTGGTGCATCTTGTTCACGATCTGGCATATATTATCAAGAGCAATGATTTTGACCATTTTCTGGATTGTCTCGAACCCTTGCACACAGCCATGAAGCAACACAATGAACATGAGGAAAATGTGTTTCTGAATATGGCTAACCAGTCGATACTGATGCGACGTGATGAGATCGTCGAACGCCTCAATGCAGTGCAGAATAAACCAGGTGGGCGCATCTGGGATTTTTGATCCTGATGCCATTGTTTTGAACTTGATTAATCGCCTTCCCAGTCTCAACTATCACACTAAATATAACTTGCAGTGCAATTTATATTCGATGTTTTCCAGGCTGAATAATTTACTGCAGAAAATTTGCCTGGCTACAGTTCTTGTTATGGTTTGTTTGCTCGCCTTCCACAATGATGCGATTGCCGGCTTGCCGACAAAAATAGACCCTGTCGCCGAAGCCACCCCCTTTGCCAGGACCTTCTTCCAGACAGCTGACAGCCTGGATCCGTTTGAAGGTGAGCCGGCGTCAGCGGCGGTCTACGATGCTAACAGGTTGCTTGGTTATGTGTTTTTTACCGATCATATTTTGCCGATCCCCGGCTATTCCGGTAAGCCCATGCATACCCTTGTCGGCTTTGATCTAACAGGCAAGATCGTCGGTGTTGAGATCGTCAGTCATGAAGAGCCGATCTTGCTGGCAGGTGTCTCCGAACAGGATCTGACAGATTTCAAAAACCAGTACCTGGGCCTGTACGCCGGTAACCGTGTCCAGCTGGGCGGCAGCGACCGGGAGGATTACGTCACTCTGGACAGTATATCCGGCGCAACCATCACTACCATGGTATTGAATAGCACGATCATGACGTCTTTGCGTGAGGTTGCCATTTCACGTGGAGTTGCCAGGCCTGCGGTGTCTACAGAAGCACTGGAAGAAGAACCCATATGGGTGAAT
>DAOVJH010000450.1 GCA_030673345.1 Pseudomonadota bacterium | reverse complement strand
TCATGCCACCAACGCGATGGCTTTTATCGGTCGACGTTCGATCAGCCAGGGCGCTTTTTTCGATCGCCGTTCCTTCCTGATCTCTTATGATCCGTCGACCGACCCTGAGGGTAAGATCATCGAAGCGATCCTGCTGGCGGCAGGTCCAGTAGGTGCCGGCATTAATCTGGAATATTATTTCTCCACGGTCAACAATGAACAATACGGTTGTGGCACCAAGATCATGCATAACCTCACCGGTCTGTTCGGGGTGATGGAAGGCGCCAGTTCAGATCTGCGTACCGGCCTGCCGGTGCAGATGATCGAGATCCACGAAGCCATGCGCCTGCTGGTGATGGTGGAAGCAAAAACCGAGATACTGGGTGAGATCTATCAGCGTCAGCCGGCGATACAGGAGCTGGTCGGTAACCGCTGGATACAGCTGGCTGCGATCGATCCTGATGACGGTGCGATCAGTTACTTCGTAGCGGGTAAAGGTTTTGTTGACTGGCAGGGTAGTGGGCAGGCTCTGGCGAAGGTGAAACACTCGGTCGATCACTACCAGGACCAGCGAGATCATCTACCGCCGGTATTGTTAGAAAAGACGCTGCTGGAAAAAAATAGAGCAGCGGAGGGAAGCCATGTTTGAGCTCATCGCTTCGCTGGTATTTGTTGCGCCGCTGTCCGCCGCCATGATCATCGCGTTTGGCATCCTGTTCGATTATTTTCAGGATGAAACCTCAGAGCGGTTTGTCGGTAAATTGTCGGTCTCGGCGGCATTGGTCAGTCTGCTCTCGGTTACCGGGCTGCTGGTTTATAGCTTGCTCAAACCCGAAGAGATGCCGGCGTCATTAAACCTGTTCGACTGGTTTAGCAGTGGCCAGCTAAGGATCAATATCGCCCTGTCTCTTGATCTGCTGGCGCTGGGAATCGGCAGTCTGTTTGCCGTACTGCTGTTTGTCACCCTGCGGTTCTCAGTGAATTACCTGCACCGCGAGCGCGGATACTTCCGCTTCTTCATGGTGATTAATCTGTTTACCGCTGCCATGTTGCTGATCGTGTTATCGGGTAATGCGATCACCGCGTTCCTCGGTTGGGAACTGGCGGGGCTGAGCTCTTACCTGTTGATCGCCTATGCTTACGACCGCCCGACGGCAACAGCGAATGCGACGCGCGTTTTCATCACCAACCGTCTCGGTGATGCCGGGTTTATTATGGCGCTGGTGCTTGGTTTCTACTGGGTAAGCGGCAGTGACTGGAACAGTATGAACAGTGAGTTGATCGTACTCGATGCAGCGCCGCGTTTTTTTGTGTTGAGCGGTTTCGTGCTGGCGGCACTGGTGAAGTCGGCGCTGTTTCCATTCTGTTCATGGATCACCCGTGCGCTGGAAGGGCCGACACCGTCGAGTGCCATCTTCTATGGTTCGCTGATGGTGCATGCGGGTATCTTCCTGCTGCTTCGTATATCACCGGTGATCGATGTTAGCAGTGCTATGCAGGTCATCCTGATCACACTGGGATTGCTGACGGTTGTTTATGGCTGGCTTGGCGGACTGGTGCAGACTGATCTGAAAACAGCGCTGATCTTTTCAGCACTGACGCAGACTGGCCTGATGCTGTTTTGCATCGGCCTTGGCTGGTATACGCTGGTTGCGTTACATCTTGCGGCCCATGCCGTCTGGCGTGCCTATCAGATGCTGAGTTCACCGGCTTACCTGACCTTGATCAATCGTCAGGCACGCCCGGTTTCAGCATGGCTGCAGCGTCGACCTACGCTGTTCAATGCTGCACTGCACCGGATGTGGCTGGACAATATCATCGACTGG
>DAOVJH010000306.1 GCA_030673345.1 Pseudomonadota bacterium | reverse complement strand
CTCTTGATGATGTCCCTCATCAATAATCTTACCCGCATCGAACACCAGCACCCGGTCAGCCTGTCGCACTGCACTTAAACGATGCGCGATGATCAGCGTCGTACGATTCTGTAAAAAGGCGTGCATCGCTTCATGCAGCAGCGCTTCTGTCTCTGTATCCAGAGATGACGTTGCCTCATCCAGGATGACCACTTTTGGGTCGGCCAGGATCATGCGTGCGATAGCAAGACGCTGGCGCTGTCCGCCAGACAGGCGGATACCGCTGCGTCCGATTATACTATCCAGCTGTTCCGGCATGTCTTCGACAACATCCCGCATCTGTGCGATTTCCAGTGCCTGCCATATCACCTGGTCTTCGATATCGCGCCCCAGGCATAAGTTCTGTTTTACCGTGTCATTAAACATGGCCGGATGCTGTAATACCGTAGCGACATTTTCTCTTACTACGTCCAGACCGATATCTTTTAAATTGACGCCATCAAAATAGAGCTCACCGGAATCCGCCGGATACAGGCCTAGAATAATTTGCACCAGGGTAGACTTGCCGCCGCCGCTGGCGCCGACCAGCGCCACTTTCTCACCCTCCGCGATCGACAGGCTGACACCATCGAGTACAGCCAGGTCCTCACCATACGAAAAACAGACATCTTCGACACTCAGACCCACCGTATGTTTATCTTTAAATGGATCCTGTTTGTGCTGGTATTCAGGTTCACGTTTCATTGCCAGCAGCTTATTGATCCGCTCGATAGCCGCATTTGCACTGAAATAACTGTACTGGATTCCCAGGATTTCCTGCATCGGCCCCATCATGAACCAGAGATAGGCATACACCGCAAACATCTCACCGATACTCAGACCACTGAATAGAACGACCACCATGCTAAGGCCGCGAAAGACTTCAAAACCCATGAGAAATATAAAAAAGGACAGGCGATTTGCCGCATCACTCTTCCAGCCAAACGCGATCATATTCTTCTTCAGTTGTTCGGCACGCGAGACAACACGCTGCAGATAATGCCCTTCCCGGTTGCTGGCGCGTATCTGCTGGATACCATCCAGCGTTTCGATCAATGCCTGCTGAAACAACTCAAACGAAACATTTTCATTTCGTTTTAAGCTTTTTACTTTTTTCCCCATCACCATGGTGAAATAGATCACCACCGGGTTCATCAATAAAATAAACAGTGCCAGCTGCCAGTGCATCCACAGCAGAACCACTGCGATGCCGATCACCGTCAACACGGCGACGATAAATTTACTTAATGTCGCACCCAGAAAATCATCGATAGCGGTAACGTCCGTCACCAGGTGTGAGGTTATCGAACCGGAGCCTACCGCTTCATATTCTGCCATCGAAACTTTTTGAAGGTGATGCAATAGACCTAAACGGATACGATAAGTCACATCTTTGGCGACGCGGGTGAATTCGCGCGTCTGCCATACCGCCAGCAGCAGCGCGACCAGCCTTAACAGCATCGACAGCAGCATGACGATGGCGATGATACCGACCGGCGTTAACCATGAGGACGGAAACATCATTGATAACAACTCAACAATTTTCCCCGGTTTTTCCAGTAAGACCTCATCGACCAGTAACGGCATCAGCAGTGGTACCGGTACACTGACGGCGGCGGCAAATATCGCGATCATATTTGCCAGGACGAGTGACTTTTTATGTTGCTTGACGATGGCAAAAATACTTTGCCAGGTATAGGTTTGCACCTCATT
The DNA here is from genome assembly GCA_030673345.1 of Pseudomonadota bacterium. Lineage (GTDB taxonomy): Bacteria > Pseudomonadota > Gammaproteobacteria > SZUA-229 > SZUA-229. The sequence continues at coordinate 1,291 of DAOVJH010000306.1, read as the reverse complement.
AACTCTATCTTGATTCATCTTATCTGATCAACTCTGTAATGCGTCATAATCCATATCTTGAAGAGCAAGCAACAATGCCTGCGTACCACTTTTACCATGCCCCATCACACTAACCTTCTCATATAAAGATTTCGCCAGTTCTAAACCGGGCAACTTAATCTTCATCATTTCAGTTTCTTTCACAGCGATACCGAGGTCTTTTATAAAATGATCGATCATAAAGCCAGGTGAAAAATCCTGCAAAATAATTCTTGGTGCAAGATTATCCAGGGCCCAGCAACCGGCAGCACCCTGACGTATCGCTGCAATTAATTTTTCACAATCCAGGCCGGCTGTCTGCGCATACAGCAGTGACTCACAGACCCCTATCATAGTACCCGCAACGACGATCTGATTACACATTTTCGTGTGCTGACCACTGCCAGACTGACCCATTATCTGCAGCTTACCGAGAAGTTCAAACAAGGTGCGTATCTCTTCGATAGCATTTTCAGCACCACCTGCCATTATCGATAAACTCGCATTCCTGGCGCCAACATCCCCACCGGAGACGGGTGCATCGATGAAACATGCATCATGCTGGTCTGCATAATGCGCCAATTCACCTGTTAACGCTGGTGATGTCGTTCCCATATCAACAAATATCTTATTCTCTATGACGCCACTATATAAACCGCCGGATGAAAAATACACATCATTAACTTCCTGTTCCACACCCACCATGGTAAATACCACATCGCCGTATTCTGCCACTTCTGCAGCAGTATCACACCAGGAAGCACCGCTTTCTATAAGAGCCCCCGCCTTCCCCCTGCTTCGCGTCGATACAAACATCGGATAACCTGCAGCCATCAGGTGCTGACACATGGGCTCACCCATGACACCCAGTCCAATCCATCCCAGTTTTAAGTTTTTTTGCATATAGCTATCCTGTAAACTTGGGCACCATTTTTACACGAATATATGATGACGTCTTTATGAATACACAAACAACAGAACCCCGGGCTAACGATACGAAACTGAAGGCTTTAATTTTTGATGTTGACGGAACCCTGTCTGACACAGAACGCGATGGCCACCGGGTTGCTTTCAACCAGGCTTTTGAAGAATACGGTATGGACTGGCACTGGAGTGTTGAAACATACGGCAAACTGCTCGCGGTAACCGGCGGTAAAGAACGCATGAAATTTTTCTGCGAAAAATTTCTCGATGCAAATGAAGTTCCTGATGATATTGAAACAAAGATTCCTGAATTACACCAGGCAAAAACACGCCATTACACCGAACTGCT